>NZ_JBAEAP010000632.1:0-2539 GCF_056205495.1 Psychrobacillus sp.
TGGCTTTTAAGTAACACAACACTAAGATCTACTTTAATAAAAAAGAAGATCAAATAAAATGAGCTCGGAGAAAATCTCCCAGCTCATTTTAATTTATTCAACTTTTAGCTTTATAGCCTTATAAAATAACCGTATAAATAACTATGGATATTAAAATACCGGTTAATGCCCCCATAAAAACTTCAATAGGCTTATGTCCAAGTAAAGTTTTTAGTTCTTCTAGCTTTTCCTCGCTCTTCTTGTGTCCCCAATCCTTTGTCTGATTAACAAAAGTTTGAAAATCTACACGCATCTGATTGATAATGATGGCTTGCTGACCGGCTTGAAATCTAACACCTGTTGCATCAAACATCACTATAACTGCGAACACTGTAGCAACTGCAAAAAGGGTAGAGTCTAATCCCGTTTCAAAAGCAATAGCTGTACACAATGACGTTACAGCAGCCGAGTGAGAGCTTGGCATTCCACCTGTAGAAGTGAATAATTTCCAATCTATCTTTTTAGTGACCAGAAAATGTATTGGTATTTTCACGAACTGGGCAAAGAAGATGGAGAAAAGAGCAGCTAATAGTGGAGTATTTTGTAGAATTGCCACAGCAGACACCGCCTTCCTTGTAAAACTTTGTTACTTTTAGTATAACATATTCTCACTATTCGAAAAATCATTCTCGTTGCTATATAATAAGAATGTATCCAAATTATGTAGGGGGAAAAATGATGATTATTAGCACTAACAATGTAACATTCGAAGAAGTACAATCCGAAACACTAGTGGTAGGAATTCCTAAGCATCCTGAAAATACAGAGAAATGGGATGCATTATTAAATGTGTATGGAAATCACATTCTTGATTGGGTAAAAAGTGGTGACATATCATCAGACTCGAAAAAAATAGTTAAAGTCCCAATAGCAGGTCAAGAAACTGTAAAAAGAATACTATTTGTAGGGCTTGGAGATCGTAAAAAGTTAACACAAGAAAATATTCGAGAAGCATTTGGTTTAGTAGGGAAAGAGCTACTTTCTAGCAAGCCTGAATCCCTTGCAGTCTGGGTTCCATCATTTACCTCTGAGAGCGCTACAGAAGCTGATGTAGCTTATTTAGCTGGTGAGGGGATTGGTATGGGAGCTTTTGTTTATGAGGGCTATAAAACAACCTCTAACGTGCCGGATTATTATTTACCAGCTATCGAGCTTTTAACAGATACTGACTTAGAAGAAGCTGCAACTTACTTTGAAGTAGGAAGTATTTATGCGGATGCTGTTAATGAAGCTAGAATTTTAGTGAATACACCAGGGAATGTGCTGACTTCTACACAACTAGGAGAGTATGCAAGAGAGCTTGGTGAGACATATGGCTTTGAAACAGAAATATTAGGTAAGAAAGAAATAGAAGAGCTTGGTATGGGAGCTTTATTGGCTGTGAACCAAGGCTCAGTTGAAGAACCACGTTTAATCGCTTTGAAATATCAAGCCACAGATAACTGGGATGATGTAGTAGCACTTGTAGGGAAAGGAATCACTTTCGATACAGGAGGTTACTCTATTAAAACAAAAACTGGTATCGTTGGCATGAAAGGCGATATGGGTGGAGCAGCAGCAGTTTTAGGTGCTATGCAAATTATTGGTGAGCTTCGTCCAAATAAAAATGTTATAGCTGTAATTGCTTCAACGGACAATATGATCTCTGGAAATGCATTTAAGCCAGATGATGTTATTACTTCTATGAGCGGAAAAACAATTGAAATTCTTAATACTGATGCAGAGGGACGTTTAGTTCTTGCAGATGCAGTAACGTATGCAAAACAGCAAGGAGCTAATTATATCGTCGATGTGGCTACTTTAACAGGTGGAGTAATCACCGCATTAGGATTCGATAAAACTGGAGCACTAACTAATAATGAAGAATTCTTTGAAACCTTTATGGAATCCTCTTTGGAAACAGGAGAATTTGTATGGAGACTTCCGTTAACTGAAAATGATAAGAAACGCATTCGTAAAAGTGATGTTGCAGATCTGAACAACTCCCCTGGAGGAGATGGTCATATGATTTTCGGTGGTGGTTTCGTTGGAGAATTTGTAGACGATACACCATGGATTCACTTAGATATCGCAGGTACATCCGATGCAAAAGCAGCATATGATTTTGGACCAAAAGGCGGTACTGGTGTTATGGTTCGTACTTTAGCAACGCTTATTGAAAGAATGGCAGACGAAGAGTAGGATAAACGCACAGGACACTTATCCCACATAGCATACACTGTGTTGAAAGGAGGGACATTATGGTTAGATATCAACGCGGTGGTTATGGGGGAAGAGGTCCAGGAGGTCCTCGGGGTCCAGGTGGCCCAGGAGGATTTGGAGGTTACGGAGGTTTTGGTGGTGGCTTTGGTGGATTTGGAGCTCCTCTATTAGGAGGCTTTGTAGGAGGACTTTTAGGTTCTTCTATTATTGGATTTGGTGCAAGACAACCATATCCATATCAACCTTATCCATACCAGCCTTATCCTTACTATGGTTCACCATATTCCCCGTACTATTA
>NZ_JBAEAP010000633.1:0-9974 GCF_056205495.1 Psychrobacillus sp.
CATAACAAGACAGTATTAAAAATAACGGAGGTGAATCCCTCGAAATGAGGGAACATATTGGACTCGAGTATATTAAATATCATTTTATTAATCATCTTTTTAGGTTTGACAGCATTTTTCGTAGCGGCTGAATTTGCAGTAGTCAAAATCCGTAAATCCAGAATTGATCAGTTAATCGAAGAAGGTAATAAAAAAGCTGAGATTGCAAAGAAAGTTGTAAGTGACCTTGATTATTACTTATCAGCTTGTCAATTAGGTATTACAATCACCGCTATTGGGTTAGGTGCTTTTACAAAGCCTTATGTTAAGCATTTAATGTATCCTATTTTTGAATGGCTCAATACCCCTGAAACCGTAATGAATATTTTATCTTATGGTATTTCACTTGCGATTGTAAGTTACCTACATGTCGTTATTGGGGAAATGGCACCAAAAACATTAGCGATTCAATTTTCGGAGAAAGTCACATTAATGTTGGCACCAAGTCTATATTATTTCGGTAAAGTAATGTATCCGTTTATTAGAGCATTAAATGGTACTTCACGATTTCTGTTACGTGCTGTAGGTGTTAAAGGAGCTAGCGAAGATCAAGCCTATTCAGAAGAAGAGCTTAAAATAATCATGTCTCAAAGTTTCCAAGGTGGGGAAATTGATAAGCAAGAATTAGAATATATGGAGAATGTATTCGCCTTCGATGAGCGTGTTGTCAAAGACATTATGGTTCCTCGCCCAGAGTTCGTTGCTATTGATAGGGATATGAATACTACAGAAATAGTATCGATTTTAGATGAGCATAATTACACTCGTTATCCAGTCGTTGAGGAAAACGATAAAGATAAAATTATTGGCTTTGTAAATGCAAATAAGTTACTTAGTCGCATAGTAACGAATCGTCCTGCTGATTTGAGTGATTTTGTTCGCACGATTCCATTTGTGTTTGAGCAAACACCGATTCAAAATGCATTATTAAAAATGCAGGAGGAGCGTGTACATATTGCGGTAGCTGTCGATGAATATGGTGGTACCGCTGGTATTTTAACGTTGGAAGATATACTAGAAGAGCTCGTTGGAGAAATTCGTGATGAATTTGATGCGGATGAAGTGGATGAAATTCGTAAGACGGGCGAAAACGAGTATACAATTAACAACCGAACATTATTAGAAGAATTAGAGGATCGCTTTGGTATTGATTTCGAGGATAGTGAAGATATCGATACAATTGGTGGTTGGGCACTAAATGAAGGTTTTAAAAACACATCGGAAGTTAACGAAGGAATGGAAATACAGCACGGTGATCATCTATGGGTTATTGGTGAAGTAGAAAACTACCATATTAAAGAAGTGATCTTCAAACAAAATTATTTTAAACAATAATTACGATTATTAATGGAGGTGAATCCCTTTCCATAAGGGAGTTAATTGGACGGTATAATTATTTTAAACTTAGCGTTAATCACATTATTTATTTTATTGACAGCGTTTTTCGTAGGGGCAGAATTCGCGATTTTAAAAGTGCGTATGTCACGAATTGATCAGCTTATCTCGGAAGGAAATAAAAAAGCAGTCGTCGCCAAGAAAGTTACACAAGATTTAGATTACTATTTATCAGCCTGTCAGCTAGGAATAACAGTGACAGCTCTAATTTTGGGAGCACTTGGAGAACCAACCGTTGAAAAAATGTTAGCTCCAGTATTTGAATATTTAAATTTAGGTGAAGCTCTTTCAACCGCACTTTCCTATGCCATAGCGTTATCGGTTGTCACATTTTTACACGTAGTTCTTGGTGAATTAATGCCAAAAACATTAGCAATTCAATATGCTGATAAAATGACACTTCTTTTAGCACCACCTCTTTATTGGTTCGGGAAAGTTTCTAAGCCGTTTATCTCAGCTTTAAATGGTTCTGCTCGTTCGTTATTAAAAATATTTGGTGTAAAGCCTGCGGGACATGACGAAGTGTATTCTGAAGAAGAGTTGAAAATGATTGTTACACAAAGCTTTGCAGGTGGAGAAATCAACCAAACCGAACTTGCTTATCTGGAAAATATATTTGCATTTGATACTCGTCAGCTAAAGGACATTATGATTCCCCGCTCAGAGGTGATTATGTTAGAAAAACAGCAAACGCTTGAGCAAATGGTGGCGGTCATTGAAGAGTTCGAATATACACGCTATCCAGTCATTGACGTTTTAAAAAAGAAGAATGACGTAATTGGATTTATTAACACAAAGGAAATGTTAACGGATATCGCTGCTGGGCGTTCTAATGACGTGACATTCTTCATCCATGACATCCCAAGATTTAAAAATTCAACAGTTATTAAAGAGGTATTCTTAAAAATGCAACAAACGCGTAAGCACATGGCCATTGTAACAGATGGTAAAGGAGTTATCGTGGGTCTAGTTACAATGGAGGATATATTATCAGAAATTGTCGGTGAGATTCAAGATGAAGATGATGGAGATTTCGTATATGCAACATAACGGTGTTTTTTAAACAATACATTTGAACAGTAACCCGAATAGTGTACACGTAACAAGTGGACCTATTCGGTTTTTTTTAAATAGAACCATCACGTTTTAGTTTTGAATATTTTGGTATCAAAATATTGTGTGGAGGGGGATAGCTATGAAAGCATTATATTTGGAAACTGATCGCTTGATACTAAGAACATTTAATGAGGATGATTATGAGAACTGGTCAAATGGATTCAATCATCGATTACCTTCTCAATATAAATACGACGAAGGATATAAAACAATGGAGAAGGTTTCTAAGGAATGGTTCTCTGAATGGATGAAAGGTTTTAATAAGGCTCAAGAGAACGACGAAATGTACATAATGGGTATTTTTAGAAAAGAGGATGGAGTTAATATCGGAAAGGTAGAACTAATCACAATTCTTAGGATGGATTATCAATGGGCCATGATGGGATATTCTATTCATAACCAATATTGGAAAAAGGGGTATGGAGTCGAAAGTGTGAGAGAAGCTAAAAATTATTTTTTTGACTCGTTAAAGTTCCAACGAATTGAACTTCATATTAATGTTGATAATAGACCGTCCGAAACTCTTGCTAAAAGAGCTGGCTTTAAATACGAGTGCACGCGAGAGAAGTTTTCTATGGAAGAGGAAGAATGGGTAGACTTTCTAGTTTATTATGCGCTTAGAGAATAAGCTTGTACCTTGGATCAGTAACATTTGAAACTAACTAAAAGAGCGAATATTTATATTTTTCGCTAAGTAACAAATAATCCTATTGACATTAGTTTTACATACATGATAAATTTATCCACAATAAAACCATACAAATTCGTTGATGAGAAAAAGTAAAAGATAAATCTATTCCAAAGAGAGCCGACGCTATGCTGAAAGTCGGTGTTTAGGTTATTTTTGAAAATCCTCTCTGAGAAGTCGCACTGAACTAAGTAAGTGTGATCGGGTGTCTACCGTTAAAAGGAACGCGTATGCTTGTACGTGGCTAAGTGCTATTGAGGTGAAGATTTCAATGGAATTAGGGTGGTATCACGGTTAAACCCGTCCCTTTACTGGGGCGGGTTTTTTGTATGTTTTATTAAATTGAACAAGGAGTGATATCAGATGGTTAACAAGGACGTAAAGAAGACGGTTTTACAACGCGAGCAGCAGATAAGAAAAATGTGGGAGGAGCATAATGTATTTCAAGCATCTATTGAGCAACGAGATGGAAATCCTACATTTGTGTTTTACGAAGGTCCTCCTACAGCGAACGGTATGCCACATGTAGGGCATGCCCTCGGTAGAACGATTAAGGATCTGGTCGCTAGATATAAAACAATGAAGGGTTATCAGGTCATTCGAAAAGCGGGCTGGGATACCCATGGGCTACCAGTTGAACTTGGCGTAGAAAAACAGCTTGGTATTTGTGGTAAGAAGGATATAGAAGACTATGGAGTCGAAGCATTTATCAAGAAATGTAAGGAAAGCGTATTTGTTTATGAAAAGGAATGGCGTGACTTCACAGAAAAGCTGGGATACTGGGTCGATATGGATAGCCCCTATATGACGATGAGTAATAGCTACATTGAAAGTGTATGGAATATCCTTGGTACTATACATGATCAAGGTTTGCTGCAAAAAGGTCATCGGGTTTCCCCATATTGTCCTAGTTGTCAAACGACCTTAAGTTCACATGAGGTATCTCAAGGGTATAAAACGGTTAAAGACTTATCAGCAATAGTTAAGTTTAAGCTTACACATAAAGAGAATGAGTATTTTCTTGGATGGACTACTACTCCTTGGACACTGCCGGCAAATGTAGCCCTAGCGGTTAATCCTTCGCTTGAATATGTTCGAGCGAAGAAAGGGGAGGAGGTATATATCCTCGCAAGAGATTTAGTTAAAAAAGTCTTGAAAGATGGATATGAGATTCTTTCCACCTTAAAGGGGGCAGAATTAGAGGGTCTTTCCTATACCCCACTTTTTGATCTTGTACATGTAAAACAGGGATATAAAGTAGTTACCGCAAATTATGTTTCAAGTGATAGCGGAACTGGTATTGTCCATATCGCACCAGCGTATGGGGAAGAGGATTACAAAGTGATGAAGGAAAATAGCTTATCTTTTATTCATGTAGTAGATGAAAGAGGGAGGTTTACAATAGCCGTCGAGGGGCTGGAAGGACGTTTTGTTAAAGAGTGTGATTTAGAGATTATACGATTACTCTCCCATAAAGGGCTACTGTTTTACAAGGAAAAATACGAGCATAGCTATCCCTATTGCTGGCGCTGTGATTCCCCATTGCTCTATTACGCAATGGAAAGCTGGTTTATACAAACTACAGCCTTAAAAAAACAATTTTTAGCTAATAATGAATCCGTATCTTGGCATCCAGAGCACCTCAAGCATGGTAGGTTCGGCAACTTTTTAGAGCAAATGGTCGATTGGAATATCAGTCGTAATCGTTATTGGGGCACCCCACTTAATGTGTGGGAATGCAGCAATTGTAAGCTTGAGCTCGCCCCTAAAAGTATAGAAGAATTAAGCAAGTATTCGCTACATCCTCTAGGAAGCATTGAGCTCCACAAGCCATACGTAGATGATGTTCATCTCTGTTGCCCTTCGTGTGCTGGAACTATGAGGAGAACTCCTGAGGTGATTGATGTATGGTTTGACAGCGGTTCTATGCCATTTGCCCAATATCATTATCCATTTGAGAATGAGAAGCTATTCTCTAAACAGTTTCCAGCAGATTTGATCGTAGAGGGGATTGATCAAACAAGAGGATGGTTTTATAGTCTTTTGGCTGTTTCTACACTGTTCACAGGTAAGTCACCATATAAGCGTGTTCTTTCCACTGGGCATATTTTAGATGAGAACGGCCAAAAGATGTCTAAAAGCAAAGGAAATGCGTTGGATCCCGTTGAGCTGATCCAACACTATGGGGCAGATTCGCTGAGATGGGCTTTACTCGTTGACAGTGCCCCCTGGAATGCAAAAAGATTTTCCGAACGAATTGTTCAAGAGGCGAAATCTAAGCTGGTTGATACATTAGACAATGTTTATCATTTTTATACGCTCTATACTACTTTAGATAAATATGTGGTAACGGGAGATAAAGCCCTTCAGCAAACAACATTAGATAAATGGATTCTATCCTGCCTTCATAGTACAATTCGCAACGTTAACATTAAATTAGATGAGTTTAACTTTACGAGTGCAGCCAGAGATATTGCACATTTAGTGGAACAAATCAGCAACTGGTACGTAAGAAGGTCGAGGGAACGCTTTTGGTCAAGTGGTCTTAATAAGGATAAGGTAGCAGCATATGAAACGCTTTACAAGGTATTGACTAAAGTAAGCCAATTACTTGCGCCATTTACACCTTTTATCGCGGAAGAAATATACGTGGGACTTACTGGGAAAAGTGTCCATCTTGCTGATTATCCACAGTCTGATGAATCCCTAATCGATCAATTACTCGAGCGAGAAATGGGTGAGGTATTACAGGTTGTTGAACTAGGAAGAAGCATTCGCAACAGTCTTGCTATAAAGGTAAAGCAGCCTCTAGCTCAATTGTTTGTGAAGAGCAGCAAGCCAATAAATTGGAGTGCATATGAAAATATTATAAGGGAAGAGCTAAATATCAAGGAGATTCATCTGCTTAACAGCGGAGAGGAATATTTTACTTCGACTGTGAGATTAGATTTTAAAAAATCAGCTGCTAAGTTTGGCAAACATTCAAATAGTATTAATGTGAGGCTAAATAACTTAACATCTAGTCAGGTAAGCGAGCTTATTCAAAATAGAAGTATAAAGTTAGAAGAAAAACTTGTTTTACTAGAAGACGTTTTAATAGAGAATAAAGTAAAGGATGGCTTTGCTTATGGAACTAGTAATGATATGACCGTTGTGATAAATGTGACATTAACGGAAGCCTTGATACGTGAGGGGTGGATGCGTGAGTTAATCAGGGCAATCCAATCCTATCGGAAGCAGTTGCTTTTACCTGTAGAAAAAAGAGTAAATATCACCCTTCGCACAACTGCCGAGATGCATGCAATCATAAACAATTTTTATCCCTTGTTAGAACAAAGTGTATTAATGAATCAGCTTATCGTTAAACAACAAAGAGTATCAGGTATAAGTGTGACGATTGGTGGTCATGAGATTGAAATAGCACTCGAATAAAAACTAAAAAAAGGGACATTCTTTCGCGAATGGTCCCTTTTCAAGTCTCTATTAATGCCAAGTATTTCTCTCCACTAAACGAGCGTATAAAACATAAAACTCTCTTTCTGGATATTTCTGTTTCATTTTATCAATATGTTTAACAGCATACTCTTCTGCCTCTTCATAAGTTAGGTGGGTCATAGTGCCGCCTGAATTGGTGTACATAGGAGAAGTTGCTTCGTTAATTTGTACAAAGGTGAATGTGATATAAATCTTTTCAGGAAGGTATTGGGCTCTTTTTAATTCGTCATCTGCTGTTCGATCGTTTTCTGAAAAGTAGAATGTATCATGCTTATTCAACAATCCAACTCTCTTTAGTACCCACAGATCCGTGTAACCCATAGAAACTTCTTCTCGAAGGTTTGTATAAATTTCCTCTAGGCTATCACCTATTTTAGGGAAGGCATCTCCTCGGTTGGTTAAGTAAACAAAGTAGCTGATATTTTCAGTTTCATCCAGTAACTTCTTGATCATTTTGCTCCTCCTTTTATTTTTAAGTTATGATAAAGTAAGTATATTACATTAATTCATACTATTGTTTATTTTCATTTAAACTTTAGTGAAAGGGTAGTGAAAATGGAAAAATTATTAACTTATATGAAGACAGTAGGAAGTTCTTCTATTCAACGTATACAGCTTCAACATCGCCTAGGGCTGGTACAATCCTTTAATATTGAAAAGGGGATGAGAGTGCTAGAAATCGGGTGTGGTCAAGGTGATACAACAGTTGCATTGGCAGATGCAGTAGGTGAAACAGGATTTGTAATGGCAATTGATATTGCTGGCAGAGATTACGGTAAACCCATAACCTTAGGAGAAGCCACTGACTTTATAAAATCCTCCCCAATAGGTAACCGAATATCTTTTGATCTAGAAGCAGACTTCCTAACGATGAAAATAGACGAGGCATATGATGTAGCTATTCTCTCTCACTGTCTTTGGTATTTTCAAGAACCTGCTACGTTGCTTTCTTATCTTAAACGATTAAAGAAGGTAGCTAAGCGCATATGTATCGCTGAGTGGGATTTAGAATGGACTAAGCCAGAGCAGCTTGCCCACTTTTATTCAGCGAGCATATTGGCAATATATGCAGAACAGTTTGAAGACGAGGGTAATATCCAAAATATTTTCCACAAGGAACAACTTAAAGATATGCTGAAAGAGTCAGGTTGGAACCTTGTTGACTCGAAAAATGTGGATGCATCGTTCCTACAAGACGGCAAATGGGAAGTAGACTATGCGATATCAGTGAGAGAGAAATTTAATCGTTCTCCCATTAAAATACAGACGCTAATTCAGAGTTATTATGCCTTGCTAGAGAAAGCTACTAATAAGGATGTTCAATCATTAAACAGTATAGTATTAATCGCAAACTAGCCTAACACACCGTAAGATTGCTAGATTCTTATGGTGTGTTAAGCAGGGTTTGTTTCATCATTCACGATATCGGTTATTTCTTTAACAGCCTTGGATGTTTTCACAAAATGAAGCCACTTTGCATTAGCAGTTATTTTATTTTTCACATGGAGCTCTACTATATCTTTATCCTTTAAAATTGTTTGAAGTGAGCTTATCGTGCCATTTACTTTAGCAAAGGCTAGTTTATTTGCCAAAGTCGGATTAAGTGCATATGCAAAGTCAATGATGTTGGAGTTAACTGGTAACTTAATAATATCCATTTTTGGTGTGTATATTTCTATTTCTTTATAAAAAAGTTCTAGAGAGACCAGCTCACAAAATGCAATTGGGTTATTCGTAATGGATTTAGCAAAAGGAATCGAGTTCCCTAAAAGAGAGGTACTTAGTGTTGTAGAATCAATGGACTTTAAGCAAGCGAATATACCATACTGGTAGAAGTAATGTGTTTGCCTATCCTGTAAAACAATTGTCATTGGAATGCCAGCTACCCTAACCTTTGTTTTGAGCTGTTTGATAAAGGGGTGTTTTTCAATGGCAATTTGGTCTACAAAATGATCTGGCATTGTTTCAAATGTGGAATGCACGAGACCAAGAGCTGTATAGCAGTTGAAGGTAGAATCAATGGTAATGTGAACAGTAAACATATCAGAAAGGTAAAATCCTTCACTTAACAAGATGAACCCTTGAAATAAGGGGATATTAATCCATCTATGTTTGGTAATTATGTGTGTGGTATCCTCTTTCATTAGTTTAGTAATAAATTCCTCATAGGATTCCTCATAGACTTTTGTATAGTTATTTATCTTCTCACGAAATTGCTTATACCGTTCCGGATGCAAATAGCTGAAGGCTAGCTCTTCCAGCTCCCTTTGGAGTGTAAACAACCCTATTCTTTCTGCTAATGGTGAAAAATAAAGAAGTGTTTCGTTTGAATAGGGAATTTTCTTTTCCGTTCTTTTGATAGCCAGGGTTCTCATATTATGCAAACGATCTGCTAGTTTAATAGCTGCTATTCGTATATCTTGAATAGCATAGGATAGGAGCTTCTCCATATTTATGGCACTATACTCCTCTTTTTCAAACGTACCTTTTTCGAACTTCGTTAACCCATCCACGATAAAGGCGACATCTTTTCCAAATAAAAGCTCTATTTCCTTGAGATCAACTGTTGTATCTTCCACTACATCATGAAGTAAGGAGCAGACTAAAGTCGTTATGTCAGCCTTGTATTCGGATAGAATCAGGCACACCTCGAAAGGGTGGATAATGTAAGGCTCACCAGTTGCTCTTGTTTGGCCAACATGCGCCTTTTCTGCAAAGTCCATGGCACTTCTTAGTTGAACTAATTCTCTTTCCTCTAAATAGTTACAGCTATGTATAAGCTGCTCTTTTACTTCCTTCATTTGAAATCACCTCCATTTATTAATATATGTATTAAGTCCTCCTTGAGCAAAGCAATTTAGACTAATTAAGTGGTATTTATATTTATTCTACTGAAATGTCAGAATCCCTTTTAAAAGGATCGAACAATCCTAAACATTCGGAGTCTTACCGTATGTTGAGCTAGAATATGCCATGAAAAAGATATTTTAAAAATTCATCCATTATTGCTTGGTTGGGAGGGAACGGGCATTTTCTTGGAGGCGGAGCGGGTAAATCATTTGATTAGACGGGTAGGTACGTAGACCATTCGATATTATTAATGGACGGTAAGGCTTTGTAGCTTCATGGATTTTAGTACACCAGCAAAATTTTATAAACTATCCTATGGCCGGAATATAATTAGCTAATAGACTTTAATCAGAGGGAACTACTACATATTAGGAATTGTTGAGAGGGAAGA
>NZ_JBAEAP010000634.1:0-11484 GCF_056205495.1 Psychrobacillus sp.
AAAAGCTGCTACGATTGTACCGACTATTAGCGGAATGTGAGGACCTTGCTCCAACTTAACTACAGCAATAACCATTGTTATAATCATTACTATTAAAGGCGTAATCGCCCACAATAATGACATTTCTTTTTTCTCTGTTTGTGCCTTCTTTTCTGCCATTCCCTTCACCCCTTCGCGACTTTTTTAATTATTATAAATTGTCGTTTATTAGTCGCTATTAGGGATATATTAATCTTTTATTAAAAATTCGTCAATCTTTTTTGGTAACTTGTAAAAGCGTTTTCATAAGGACTTGAGCACCGATATAAAGCGCTTTACGGTCAAAAGACATATGTGGATGATGAAGACCAGGAGAAAGGTCTGCACCGACCCCAAGCATAGTAGCCTTTAAATCTGGCTGTCTAATCGTATAAAAATGGAAATCATCACTACCTGAGGTGATAACCTCTTCCGCTAGGTTCTCTTCTCCTACTGCTTCCACGATCCCTTCTCTTGCTATTAAAGCAGCCTCATTGGAGACTTCTGCTCCTGGAGTGATATCCTGCCATTCCCATTCTATATCTATATCAAAAAGAGCTTGAAGAGCATGTAAATTCTTTTCAATTTGTACTTTCATCTGTTTTAGCACACTATTCTTTTGAGCACGTGCATCAATTGAAAAGCTCGCTGTACCAGGAATAATATTAGAGCTCTCACCGCCAGCCTGAATTTTAGTTAGTTTCGCGGAATATGCCTCAAAAGGAGAAAAATATAAGTTCTTTAAGGATTGATGTATAGCGACTGCTACATCAATTGCATTCTGCCCTTGATGAGGTCTGGCTCCATGGGCATCCATTCCTTTAATTTTACCTTCAAGAAACATAGCCGCTCCGTGGTGAATTGCTGGTGAGACCTTACCAAAAGGTAGTTCTTCTATCGGTCTTAAGTGCACACCAAAGAGATGCGTAACTCCTTCAAGCGCTCCTCTATCGACCATAGAATTGGCACCATTTCCTTTTTCTTCTGCAGGCTGGAAGATGAAACGAATACGTTTATTTAATTTTTCATCCTTGAGTAAAAGAAGGGCTCCTAAAACCATAGAGATATTAGCATCATGACCGCAGGAATGATTGGCTCGGTATACCCCGTCCACCTCCTGCCACAAAGCATCGATATCTGCACGAATTGCTATCACTTCATCCCCTTCACCTATCTCTGCTAGGAGGCCTGTAACATCATCAAATAATCGATAAGGTACGTGCAGCGAATCAAGGATCTCTGTTATTTTTTTCGTTGTTTCGAATTCCTTCCAGCTAACTTCGGGGTATTTATGAAAATGTTCAAACCACTCTAAAATTTGAGATTCTACCTGCATCTTTTCTCATTCTCCCTTTACACTTTTTTTATTTTTAGAGCTTTTTTGGAGCCCCAATTTTTTACTTTATGATTTCACAGACACGGCCAATTTGACCATCTGTGAGTCTTACTTTAATACCGTGTGGATGAAAGGATGAATTCGTTAAAATATCTTG
This sequence comes from Psychrobacillus sp., assembly GCF_056205495.1. Taxonomy (NCBI): domain Bacteria; kingdom Bacillati; phylum Bacillota; class Bacilli; order Caryophanales; family Bacillaceae; genus Psychrobacillus; species Psychrobacillus sp. Next base: position 1,512 of record NZ_JBAEAP010000634.1, read on the forward strand.
AACGATTCCTTTTGTTTTGTTACCGGTACGCTGATCCTTCTTCAAAATAATATAAACTTCTAGTCCTGCGTGAATGTCTTTTCTATTTTGTCCGTTCATATAATCACCTCTTTTTGTATCGTACCACTTTCATATCCTGCTTACATCCATTTGTTTAATTGAAACCGGTTTTCCTTAGTAAGTTTTAGAAGAAATGGGCGCCATCTTATATTTAGTACACTACACATGCTAATAACAGCTATGTTCTTTGGAAAAAGCAAGAGTTCATGCTATACTGTGAAAGAATTTTCATTACAAAAGGAGTGTTTTATAATGGCGAAAAAAGGTTATTTCCTTATGGAATCTGGGGACAAAATTGAATTTGAACTATATCCAAACGAAGCACCAAACACAGTAGCTAACTTTGAAGAATTAGCTAACAGTGGTTTCTACAATGGTGTAGTGTTCCACCGTGTAATTCCTGGTTTTGTAAGCCAAGGTGGAGACCCAACTGGTACAGGTATGGGCGGAAGCGGTAAAACTATTAAATGTGAAACTGTTGGAAATCCTCACAAACACGAAGCTGGAAGCCTTTCTATGGCTCACGCTGGAAAAGACACTGGGTCAAGCCAATTCTTCATCGTTCACGAACCACAACCACATTTAAACGGTGTTCACACTGTTTTTGGTAAAGTAACTAGTGGTTTAGAAGTAGCAAAAGCTATGAAAAACGGCGACAAAATGGAAAAAGTCGAAGTATTCGACGAAGCTTAAGTTAGATATTTTAGGTCTTGGGGTAATTAATTCCAAGGCCTATTTTAAATAACAAAATCACACCCCTCCCCCCAGCTACATCCCCCGTATCGTAAATCACTGAACAATAAAAACAGATTATTACATCATAGGAGGTAAAAGGATGAAGGATTTCCATTGCTGTGCAACTTGCATTCATTTCAGCAGTGAAAAAACGACTAAAGGCATGTATTATAAATGCAAAAGATTAGGCTTTCAAACTGAACCCTCTCATAAATTCAACTGTTGGAACCCAAAAGAAAATGTAAGAAAGCTAATGGAGAAGACAGACACTAGTAAGTCTTAAATGATTTAACTAAATATTACAACTATATATTTACACCACTTATCCAATATTGTATATTTTACATATAACCAAAAGGTTATGTGATGAGGAGGTCATTTTTTGACGGACATTTATAGAGCAATAGCAGATCCCATACGTCGTCGTATTCTCACCATATTGTCTCAAAAGGAATGTACTCAAACCGAACTAGTTGATCATTTCCCAATCTCCCAGCCTGCAGTAAAAAAACACCTCACTATATTGCTAGAAGAGGAATTAATTGAGGAAAGAAGAGAAGGAAAATATCGCCTCTATCGTTTAAAGCAAGACAATTTTGCTGTTCACTATAAAAAATTGCAAGAAGAGATTGGTTTGATATTAGAGGATAAGCTCACAAAGCTAAAAAACTATTTAGAGGAGGATTAAAATTGGAGAAAGTTGTTCAGTCGGTTCAAAGGGAAATCTTCATAAAATCTACACCTGAGAGGGTATGGAGAGCACTTACACAAACTGACGAGCGTAATGCCTGGGAAACAAGAAGCTGCGAAATGGATATTAGAATCGGCGGACAGGTAACCCTAGATTATGGGTGGGGCGCTAGCTATGTAGGAACTATTATAGAGTTAGAGGAAGAACAAAAGCTCGTTATGCAAGGGAACGACAAGCAATTGACCACATGGACCATTACTACTGAAGCAGATGGTGTCCTTGTCTCCATTGAATATACAGGTTCTTGGACTGGGGACATTGGCTTAATGGAAATGGACAATATGCTTTTTGGTACTTATCAGTTCATGTTAAACCTTAAGAGTGTATTAGAAAAGGAAATGGATTTACGCAAAAACTTTTGGAAAAGTTGGATTGGTGTCTTGCATCGTACTGCGGATAAACGAGAAGGAACTAAAGTAGTTCAAGTAATAGCCTCTACTCCAGCGGATGAGTTAATAGAAGTAGATGACGTGATAACAGCAGTAAATGGAAATCCGATTCAATGTTATGACGACTTGGAAAGGTATGTATTTTCATGTAATCCCGGACAAAATTTAATTATTTCTCTTAATCGAAATGGGCATGAACTGCCGGTTAGCCTTCATACGGTTGGTTTTGGTCAATTCAATTAATTTAGCTATATTGGAATCCAAGTAGGCCCTCCTTTGAGAGCCTACTTTTACTTTTTGTTATGAAGATATCTGTAGGACTAGCAACAGACCATCTCTCGTCACTAGGCATGGTTGTAAAGACTTATCCACCAACTCGCTCGCTTCGCCACCTACAGCTTTGTAAAATCTACCCTCTTAAGCCCTTTCCTTACATCTCATTCATTCGCTCTTAATAATAGTACTTCAGTTTTTAAAACATCTCAGTAAAATCCAATATCTTGTAAATAAATTCCTTTTATAGTCATAATTATTTATTCTTTTAATATTTGGTTACTATATTACAATATAGTAACAATTATAATATAAATTTGTATATTTATACCTTTTATATGTTTTTGTAGGTATAATAAATTATAACAAAATAGTGATAGGCGGAGGTGTACCTATGTTTCTAATCACTCGCAAAATCAATGGTACAACAGAGACCTTGAAAAATTCCAACAGCCAATTCAATAAAACTTTTACAACTTATGAGGATGCCCATAAGTTTGTTCTAAAGTTAAATAATAATATTATTCCTTCTAAGCATTGGAAGGTCACCGAAGAGACGATGGAAATTACAAACGAGCAGTCATAGCTGCTCGTTTTTTTATGTTCCTACGTTTCCGCTAACTTGCCAAACCCCATCTCACCCTTCAAGACAAGCAGACCCAACATTTTTTTGTTTCGCCTAAAAAATAATATGAAAAATCGTTACATATTCATCAGTCTAACCTTATCCCTCTACATATAAATAAGATAACTCTTAGCGAGGAGGAGGTGTTAATAATGAGTTATTCAAATTATTGTGGTGGTGGCTACGGCGGTGGATACGGCGGTAACACTGGCGGTGGCGGTTACCCAGGCGGCGGAGCTGGCATGGGTTCTGGATTCGCTTTATTAGTTGTTTTATTTATTCTTTTAATCATCGTAGTTGGTACTTTCGGATACGGAAGTGGCGGCGGCGGTTATGTTGGCGGAGAGTCCTGCTAAATAAAATGTGTTAATGTTCCTCCTAGTTACTATACTTTACCTCACAAGACGGGCTTTTAGGAGCCTGTCTTTTTTTATTTCAGGAAGTTATTTTATAATGAGTATAAGGGCTCAGCATAATTATTTTTTGGAGTATTTACTTCCTTCGAAACTGGATAAGCCTGCATTAGATTTGATTCATAAGGGGTGAGCATTGCTTTAAGCCTTTCTTTATCACGAAGGTTGGGATCTAACCAATTCCCGAACTTTTCTGGTGGAAGTATGACTGGCATACGATCATGAATAGTCTTTACTAAAGAATTAGCTTCGGTAGTGAGAATAGTGCAGGAATGAACCGTTTCTTCATTCCCCCTTTTCCAGGTCTCCCATATTCCGGCTACTCCAAATAGTTCATTGTTTTTCATTTTAATAAGCATTGGAACCTTTTCCTTTTCATTTGCGATCCATTCATAAAAGGAATTCATAGGTATGATACATCTTCGTTGTGTAAAAGCATTACGATAGCTAGGTTTTTCATCAACTGTTTCAGACCTTGCATTGATCATTTTGTAACCTATCTTCTCGTCCTTCGCCCAGCTGGGTATTAACCCCCACCGTAGCTGCCCCATTCTATTGCTGGTTCCATCGTTAATAATAGCTACGACAGACTGAGAAGGGGCTATATTATAATTAGGATAATAATCCTCTTCATTGGATACAAACTGCACATCAAATTGTTCTTTAATCTGTTCCATATCCGTATATAGACTAAAACGCCCGCACATAAGAGAACCTTCCTTTCTAATTATCTGTCCTATATCCTTTTCCTATTTATCGTTCGTTCAAACGCAGACAAAAATTAACAAAATCCCTAGAGTGCTTTACTCTAGAGACATTTTCTATAAGAGAAATGAAATACCAATAATGAGCACGATAGGTCCTAAAATAAATAACCACGCTAACGGTCTTGCAAAGTTGACAGACCAGCCAACACCAAAACGTTTTTCTACAAAAATACTTGGATCATCTTTGTTGATATAAAAAATACCGCCCTTCCAAAATCGATTATCATCTACAGATGTAATATGAGGATTTCCTACAACCGCTTCTTCCTCTCCTACTTTCAAACGTGATCCTCCTTGACCAACTTTTACAGTAAAAATAGCTACACTAGCAAAAGCTAGCACCAAAAATCCTATTGGTAAAGCAATCATAACTAGGGATGAGGTTATTTCAGGATGTATAGTCTGTAACTGAAGATATCCCATCAGCAAGGTGACTCCTACCGACATGACAAAAGAGAGCCAGCTAGAGTATTTCCGAAATGCAAGCTGCTGCTTAACGGAAGTTTTTTTGCGTTGAGGGCTAATGCTTGTTCCCGACATTTTAATTCCCTCGCTAGTAAATAAAAACATTACCTGCACTATCAATAAAATTAGTGGAAGGGAAATAACAGTAAGATAGTTTTTCTCACTAAAAGCATCTGCTTCCCCAGTCGGACCCCAATGAGTAGGAATCATGTCCGGCATCTGTGAATATTTTAAAAGCGTATAAACTATAAGCCCGATCGATACTATCATGGGAATAATAAATAAAATTCTTGGCAGCAGTTGAAGCTTTTCTTGAAATCCTAAATCTACTACTTTCACTTCATTTTTGTCGGAAAACCAGCGACGCTGCTCCTTTAATTTCTTCATTTTCGTATGCATGATGAAGTAATAGGCAACGCTCAGAAATAGAACACCAATTTGAACTCCAACACTAACAAGAGCCAATACTTCTTCCTGAGGATTTTGAAGCAACGCCCAAGCAATATAGCCCGCAAAAATAACTAACCCAACAAAAAGAACTACAGCTGTGTATCTATTTTTTAACTGAAGGATTTCCTTGTCCTTTTCGTGCTGCTCAGGAACGTTTACACCAAAAACAATCGTTGGTTTTAAAAATCTTGGAATGTATGCCTGTAAAATTGTAATAAATAAAAGAATAAATCCAAATAACAACAAAATCATTATTTACCCCTCCTTAATTTGTCGAACAAGCTCTCGTACCATTACAACCATTTCTTCCTCTGAAAGTTGCAATACCATCCCCTCTGCTAACAATGGGCGAATCTGTTCAGCTAACAGCTGCTTTTGTTGATCTGTTGCTTTTTCCATACCTTTTGGTTGTATAATTACCCCTGATTTCGGAACAATTTGAATGAAATCTTTCTCTTCCAAAAGATGATAAGCCTTATTAACCGTATGCATATTCATACCCAAATCAGCGGCAAAGCTTCTAACAGATGGCAAGGAATCCCCCGGCTTTAGCTCTCCTCTAGCCATTCCTTCCATCAATTGTTGCGCTAGCTGTAAATAGATAGGCACAGATGAATTCGGCTTTATCTCTATAAACATTTCATGACCTCCTATTTACCTCTTGTTCTATATATATTATAACACGCTGTTCTATATGTAGTATATCAAAATGTTTTTATTTTTGGCTATGTTAAAAGGTAGAGTTGATTTATGATGCAAATACATCAGAAAGTAGAATTGATTTCCGCACCAGCCGGACGCTTTCCGTGGGGTGAGCGATAAGCCATCACCCATCGCTAACGCGCGTGGTTGTGATGTCTTATCTGTCTCACTCATCCCACTGGAGTCGCCGCCTGCCGCTGCAATCAATAATTAGAAACGGCTTTGATCCGTCGGTAAAGTTCATTTAATAAATTTAATCGCATAAACAAAGTCGGAAAACTGTCTCCAACCATACTTCATAATTTATCGTAATGGGTACCGGCACTATTAAAAATTTTCAGTTTGGTAATCAATTGTGGGACTGACATACCTTGAGTCGATTTACTATATTCCGTGCCTCTTTGTATCGGGATGCATTCTAGCCCTCCATTGATAAGAATCTCTCCTATAAAAAAAACCGACAAGATCTCTGAGGATCTTGCCGGCTCCAAATATGTTTATTATCCTTTTACTGTTAACTCTACTAAGCGTTGAGCAGAAGCTTTTACTTCTTCCATACCTGCAGAGATAATTTCTTGTGCTTTAGCAGGCATAGCATTGTGACCTTCAATAATTACTTCATCAATGATTTGCATACCGAATACTCCACCAAATACTGCACGCATATAGTTTACAGCCATTTCCATTGGCGCTGCTTCAGGTGTAGAATAAATTCCACCACGAGCGTTTAAGAAGATTGCTTTTTTATCTGTCATTAATTGAACCATGTTGCCTTGTGCATCATATTTAAATGCAAAGCCTGCAGCATATACATAATCAATAAAAGTTTGTAATTTAGCAGGGATTGTTAGATTCCATAATGGGAATGCAAATACTACAACATCTGCAGCAGTTAATAGATCCATTGCTTTTTGTTTAGCTGCTAATAAGCGAGATTCAACGTCCGTCAACTCTCCACCAGTTTGTACTTTACCGAAAGCATTGAAAAGGTCTTGTCCGAAATATGGAGTATCCTCTTCATATACATCATAAACTGTTACGTTTACATCTTTACCTTCAAGTTCAGCCATGAAAGTTTCATACATTTTACTTGAAATTGCTTCTGTTGCTGGTCGGTTATTTGCTTTTACTACTAATACGTTCATTTTTATAACTCCTCTATAATATCCATATATTTTTATATTTTTATTTATCTCAAATTCGAGACTTCTCTATATTATATTAATATAAGAAGACTGTCAAAAGGTTAGCTCCTGTTAGTTATTTGCTTCTATGTTTTTCTTATCCTTGGAAACTTTAACTATTAATGTATTTGTTATACTATTTATATAAAGGGAGGTGCATTTCTTGGAGGATATTATTGCTATCTTTATTTTTTCAACTATTGGCTTATCCTTGCTGAGTTTAATCGCTATGGGTGGCTACGTAACAGTGAAACAACAGCAGCATAAACAAAAGGAATTAGAGATAGAACTTTTGCGTTTAGAAAACGAGGCTTTTATGCTTTTGGAGCGAAAAGCTATGCGAGAAGAAAAGCATCTAGAGGAACCTAAGAATTGAATATAAAAAGGTGCTCCTTGTAAATAACTTCACAAAGAGCACCTTATAGAATTGTTGTTTAAAGTCCTATTACATGAGTGGTGTCAGGAGATCTGCGGTCAAATATAAAGCCGTTTGCCCGATAAAAAGCATCCGCTTTCATGGATTCGGTTTTAGTGGTGATTTCGTTGAACTGACCTTTAGCATCCTCTAAAATTGCTTTAAAAAGTTCACTGCCGATTCCTCTTCTACGATAATCAGGCAATGTATAAAAACGATGCAATCTAGCAGAATCTGCTCCTAAAACATCTCGATTTAAGCCTCCGATTGCCACTAGCTCTCCTTCATTCCAAGCACCATATAGTGCCTCTCCTTGCTCGCTAAACCTGTTTGTACCGTCCTCATACTCAGCAGCTAGCCTGGATACAAAACGGTACCCTTCTTTTTCGCTTTCTTGAATTAGCTTGGATACGTCGACCTCATTCAAATCAGAAATTCTTCTTACTTCGATTGCCATATACGCTCCTCCATTCTATTTGTAAAAACGAACTCCTAGTAACTTTCGATATACAGAAGCGAATAACCTCTATTCATCAATATATTTCTATCCTTCCACAAATAGAATGGCTTCATTCAAGTACCCTTTAAAGCTTATTTGCTGATGCAGACTTGTCTTAATAAAAATAAAAAAAGACTGCGCTTAAAAGCACAGTCCTTTAGCAAACGAAATTAGATAGCAGCTAATCTTGCTTCTACTTCTTCATCTGTCAATTGATGTTCTACAATATAGCGATTACGCGGGTGTACACGACACTCGTGTGAACAGCTGCGAAGATACTTGTGTTCATTTTCTTCCGAACATAGAATTTTGTCATTACAGTCTGGATTTGCACAGTTTACGTAACGTTCACAAGGCTCTCCAGTGAAATGATCTTTCCCTACAACTACATGCTCTACTTGGTTAATCGGAACCGCAATACGCTCATCAAAAACGTACATTTGACCATCCCATAGCTGACCACGAACTTCTGGGTCTTTACCATAGGTAGCAATACCTCCGTGCAGTTGACCAACGTCTTCAAATCCTTCTCTAACTAACCAACCAGAGAATTTTTCACAGCGAATTCCGCCTGTGCAATACGTTAATACCTTTTTACCTTCAAAAAGCTCTTTATTATCGTGAATCCATTCAGGAAGATCACGGAAGTTTTTGATATCTGGACGGATTGCTCCACGGAAATGACCTAAGTCAAATTCATAATCGTTACGAGCATCGATAACTATTGTATCTTCAGCTTGCATTTGCTCATAAAATTCTTTTGGAGACAAGTATTTACCTGTTAATTCATTAGGGTTGATATCTTCCTCTAATCCTAAGTGAACAATTTCTCGCTTTGGACGAACGTGCATTTTCTTAAAAGCATGTCCTTCTGCTTCATCTATTTTAAACACCATGTCAGCAAAACGTTCGTCTGCTTTCATCATGTCCATGTATGCGTCTGTTTGTTCAATTGTTCCGGAACAAGTTCCGTTTATACCTTCGTTCGATACTAAAATACGCCCTTTTAACCCTAGTTCCTTACATGCAGCAAGATGTTCTTGTGCAAATGTTACTGGATCTTCAATTGGGACGTATTTGTAGTAAAGTAATACTCTGTATGCATTTGTGTCCATTTTTTACTCCACCTTTTCAAATTTTGTCCATCGCTTTATCATAACAAATTTAAAAGGAGATGTTAAATAGTTAGTTTTATCAAAAAATAAACTAGTAGTAATTAGAAAAGTTGACTTTGTTAATGATATTAAGAAATCTTTAAATCAGAAAATAGAATTGATTTCCGCCCCAGCCGGACGCTTTCCACGGGGTGAGCGATAAGCCATCACCCATCGCTTACTCGCGTGGTTGTGATGTCTTATCTGTCTCACTCATCCCGTAGGAGTCGCCGTCTGGCGCTCCAATCAATAAATGAGAACGGCTTTAATCCAACGATAAAGTACTTATAAACTTACTCTCATACAACACAGTCGTAAAAATGTCATCATCACCAATTCATCATCTATTTTTATTCTTAATAGTCATTTGAATGTCACTAAAAAAAGAATTATTAGTCAAAATCAACCAATAACTTTAACAAAGCTATAAAGTTTTAATATCTGATAGGTTATAACAGTGAACACTCTTTATCTATTACCTTAAGGTTTTATTTTTCTTTATATGGAAGAGTTAGTAAAATGCTACACTTAAACTAATAATGATCATCGCAAACAATATTTTAGTTGTGGTGGCAAATAAATTTACTGATGGAGGTTCAAATGGATAGTTTTTTCATAATACTTTTAGTCTTTTTTATCGTTACTGCCAATATTATTGGATTTCTAACTTACAGAAAAAAGAAAAGTCTATATTACTCCGCTTTTACTATATTATATCTAGGGGTTTTGTTCGGCTCCATTGGTGGTGCAATAACCGTATTTGTTATTAATGATCCTTTCGCAATATTTTATGGTCTGCAAGTAGCGTATTATTTATTAATTAACAGTGTTATTGTTTTTCTAATTGCTATTTTAACGACCGTAATAAGAAAATTTAACATCGGATGAAAAACTTAATTATCTCAATTATTAAGTACTGAAGACAACACTGTAGGACTGTCTCTTCTTAAAATTGGTAGGGGTGGTTCCATATTATTCAGGAAGAGGGGCAGGAACGATGGATAGATTTGTACTACCACACATGTATTTGTTTTTTGGAATCATATTATTTATCTTGGCAGAGTTCACTATTCCAACTGGAGGCTTTTATT
>NZ_JBAEAP010000635.1:0-4483 GCF_056205495.1 Psychrobacillus sp.
GATATCAATAATTGCAGTTTTATTTATTCCAGTGATGTACGCTGGGATGTTCTTATGGGCTTTCTGGGATCCGTATGCTAACTTAAGTGATCTTCCTGTAGCAGTTGTTAACTCGGATGAAGGAGCGGAGTACAACGGAACAGAGCTCTCCCTAGGTAAAGAACTAACTGATAAATTACGCGAAAGTGGCCAATTTAAGTTTGTATCTGTATCTGAAAAAGAGGCAGATGAGGGGTTATTAAATCAAGATTATTATTTATTAATCGAGATTCCAGAAAACTTCTCTGAACATGCAACGACTTTATTAGATGAGAAGCCAGAAAAAATGGTCATCACTTATAAAGCAAATGAAGGATTTAATTTCTTATCATCGCAAATAGGTGAAACAGCAATGGATCGTATTCGTGCAGAAGTGAATGAGCAAGTATCAGCAACTTATGCTGAACAGCTTTTTGATTCGATTACGAAGCTAGGTGACGGATTTGCCGAAGCCTCTGATGGGGCAGGGCAATTAAAAGACGGCGTAGCTGAAGTTAATAATGGTGCCTCTAACCTAAAAGGCTACTTGGAACAATTAGCTAGTAGTACGATTGAGCTGAGTGATGGTACTAATAAGGTAGTTGATGGTATTAATACAGCTGCTACGGGATCTAAGGATTTAAATGAAGGTCTGGGAACACTTGCGGATGGTTCTTCTCAGCTTACAAATGGCGTTAGTCAAACGGCTGAAGGGGCCGCAACTTTAAATAGTGGTATTAAAGAGTACACAGCTGGTGTAGATAAACTAAATGAAAGCTATCAATTACTTAGCGAAAAGGAAAAAGGTCTGCTAGATTCCTTGGCTAAGCTTCAAGCGAGTAGCTCCAAATTGAATGAAAGTACAAACCAACTGGCTCAAGGCTCTGCTAATGTAACAGCTGGTATCCAAGCCTTATCTCAACAATTAGGTCAGTTAACAGCTGCTTTACCTCCAGAACAGTCGGCTGCTATTACAGAGACATTAAAGCAACTAGAAGCTGGTAGTACCTCAGTTTCCTCAGGCTTAGAACAATTAGCTGGTGGAACTCAGGATTTAACTACTGGTACTTCTCAAATAGTAAGTGGAGCAGAACAGCTGAGTGGCGGTTACTCACAAGCAAAACAGGGCGTTTCTCAATTAGCATCATCTTCAGCGGCATTAGTAGAAGGTTCTGCTAATCTTGCTGGTGGTACGACTACCCTAAATGAAAAAATGAACGAATTCAACGCTGGAATCAGTCAGGCGTATGCTGGATCCTCTAGCCTCGTGAACGGCTTGAATGAGCTAGCTAACGGCTCATCCCAATTAAAAGAGGGTACTGGTACACTTGCTACGAAATCAGGTGAATTAGCAGATGGTTCTACTAAACTAGTAGAAGGTACACAATTACTGGCAGATGGAACGGAAACCTTGCAATCTAGCTTAAAAGAAGCAAGTGAGCAGGCAGGCGAAGTAGCACCTTCTGAATCGACCTACGAAATGGTCGCTTCTCCAGTAGATGTTAATGTGGTAGGGGTCAATGAGGTACCTAACTATGGAACAGGGTTCACACCTTATTTCTTATCACTTGGATTATTTGTCGGTGCATTGTTAATTTCAATTGTATTCCCATTTGTTCAACCAGCCATTGCTCCAACAAGTGGGGCAAAATGGTTTGCTAGTAAAATAACTGTTTTAAGTGTGGTAGGAATTATCCAATCGCTATTTGTAGTTGCGGTTGCACTATTTGTCTTAAAGCTTGAAACTCAAAGTGTAGGACTGTTCATCCTTTCTGCAGTCATTACAAGCTTCACATACTTAGCATTAGTACAGTTGCTTGTTTCGATTTTAGGTGATCCAGGAAGATTTGTTGCAATTATTATCCTAATTCTGCAACTCACAACAAGTGCGGGTACATTCCCATTAGAACTTATACCAGCACCGTTGCAATTCTTCAATAAATTGTTACCGATGACTTACTCAGTCCAAAGCTTTAAAGCATCTATTTCTACAGGTGATTTAAGTCATTTCTGGTTTAATAATAGCTTCTTACTTGGCGTGATGGTAGTGTGCTTAGCAATAACATTCGGATACTTTATGTTGTTGTTTACAAAACGCTATTCTAAACAAACAAAAGAAGCATAATAGAAAAATATTAAAGCTCCTCGCATTTTACGGTAAGTAAAATGTGAGGAGCTTTATTTTGTACATATTGTTCCGTTAGACTTCCTGTTTTTCCTTTTTCAATTTTTCTACTAGAGGCATCACTTGCTCTGCAAACCGTTTCATTTCCGTGTGCTGAGGGGAAAACTGAAGGATTAACAGATTTACTCCAGCTTCCTCAAACGCAATAATTTTTTTAGCAAGTTGTTCAGGTGTGCCTATTAAGTCTGGTCGTAATCCTCGGTTGGACACGGAATAATCCTTGAGCTGCACCTCCACGTTAAGATGAGATTTGCTAACAAAATCCTTGTAGCCCTCATACCCAGGAGAACCTTCTTTCACTTCCGTAATGCGAGCAAGTTCTTGTTGAACTTCCTCCTCGCTATCTCGACAAATGATATAGGCAGACATCCCAAACGTTTCTAATGGTTTTTCACCAAGAGACTGGCGTCTAATTTTCATGTCATTAACTTTTTCAGTAATTTCATCTACTGTGCCCCCATGCATAACATAGGAGTCACAGGTTTTAGCAATTGTTTGCTTTCCAGCTTCACTTTCTCCACCAGCATATAGGGGGATATGCTGGTTGATTGGCTTGGGAGACAAGTAGGTGTTTTCATATTGATAAAACTGGCCAGTATAAGTAAAGGGTGTTTCTTTCCATAACCCTTTTAAGATGTGGATAAACTCCTCTGTCCGTGCATAGCGTTCATCATGTGAAGTGAAGATACCTCCATATTGTCTTGCTTCCCCTTCCCACCATGCTGATACAACATTGAGAGAAAAACGCCCGTTGCTTATGTGATCTATATTTGCGGCTGCTTTTGCCGTTAATGCAGGATTATGGAAGCCAGGTCGAATCGCAGTTAAAATTTCTATGCGTTTCGTGACGGCTGCGATAGCCGCAGTAGTTGAGCATGCATCTAAAGAGGGACTCTCCACTCCTTTAATATCATTAAGATTTAATTCAGCTATTAAGGTTAAATCGTAACCCCATTCTTCCGCATTTTGTGCTAGCTCTTTTACATATTCAAACGTTGCAGGCATATCCTCATCTGTTACATTTCGTAACCATCCACCGAATACAGGCAACCAAAATCCATACTTCATTATTTATTCTCCCCTTTTATTTATTTATTCTGAAAATTATTATAACTAATCCTACCATAATACTTGGTTATTAACAATTAATCATTAATGCTTAAGCTGATTCATCCATATACGCAAAAAAACCAGCTAGGAAGGGGAGCTTCTAGCTGGTAATTTTAAAATTTATAGGTTGTTGCATTTATCACAGTGGTTCCCATAGCATTCATGTTGCTCTTCAATTGGCTCGCCGCATGTTACGCATTTCTTTTTGGGCAGGTTACGGAAAAATTCTAATACGTTTTCTAACATATATATTCCACCTCCATCTGTTATATAACTGTTTAGATTGAATTCATTGTAATATAACACAGAATGTTTTGTCAACACTTTCTACAGATTTTTGCTAAAATAGGAATAAAGGAGTGATACCCATGTTTTTTATTGATAATAAAGGAATTACTGATCCACGCATTAACTTAGCTATTGAAGAATATGCTCTCAATACTATGGATGTAGAGAAGGATTCATTTCTTCTGTTTTACATAAATCAGCCATCAATCATTATAGGGAGAAACCAAAACACAATTGAAGAAATTAATACAGATTTTGTAGAGCAAAACGGTATTATCCCAGTACGCCGCCTTTCTGGTGGAGGAGCAGTTTACCATGATCTTGGTAATTTAAATTTCAGCTTCTTAACGAAGGACGATGGAGATAGCTTCCGTAACTTTAAAAAGTTTACGCAGCCAGTTGTAGATGCATTACAGAAAATGGGAGTAGACGCAGAGCTATCTGGAAGAAATGATATATTAGCTGGAGGAAAAAAAATCTCTGGTAATGCTCAGTTCTCCACTCGTGGAAGAATGTTCAGTCACGGTACACTAATGTTCGATACTGAAATCGATGCAGTTGTTTCAGCATTGAAAGTTAAAAAAGACAAAATTGAGTCAAAAGGAATTAAATCCATTCGTAGTCGTGTTACAAATATAGTAGATCTACTGGACAAGCCGATGACGATAGAGGAATTCCGCTTAGCGATACTTTCTTCTATTTTTGGCGGAGAAGACAAGGTTCAATATTGGGAGCTAACAGAAGAGGACTGGGCTAATATCCACAAGCTATCTGAAGAGCGTTATCAGAAATGGGAGTGGAACTATGGGAAATCGCCTAAATCTAATATCCAGCATTCCCACCGATTCCCTACGGGTAGCGTAGACGTTCGTCTGGAAGTGA
>NZ_JBAEAP010000636.1:0-2109 GCF_056205495.1 Psychrobacillus sp.
GAATGACATTCCATCGCCAACTGGGAATCTTCCAAAGGCCTGGCTCGATAGATGGAGCGCAGAGTCACCTATTCCCTTTATCCCAACGTGGATGGATCCAAATCCACTCTATGAGCCTATTCCTAGAAAGCTAGAGATAACGGAAAAGAACAAGCAAATGTTAGATAAAGCTTTGTATCAGCTGCGAAGTCAAAAGTCATACAAAAAGCTAGACTAATAATTTAATCATAAAAAAACAGGGTGGTTATTAACTCCACTCTGTTTTTATTTCTCTGCATTATTTAAAATGGCAAAGAACTCTTCCCCACCCTTAATCTCGTAGTTTTTCTCTGAACTGATAACATAAAGGGAACTCCTCTTTGAATCAAGGAACATCGCATAGCCTGTATTTAGTGTGATGTTAATTCGATAATCATGATCAGCAGTTGATTCGGCTGGTATAAATTTTGCATTCTTAAAAATCTTTATGAGATCGTGCTGTCTTTCTAATGGAATTTCAACTTCTTCAAATATATTTTCTCTTTCTACATCAATACTATGAACATTTAAGAATTGGTTATCTACATTAAAGTTTGCATTTTCTAATATGTCTGTCGCTGAGTACTCCTGGTTGCCCATTCCAAATCTCATAAGAATTATACCTATAGTTACGACAATAACCGCTATCCATGCAATTTTCTTCACAGAACGCCTTCTCTCTATACTTTTTAGAAGTCATAATCTTATTAATGAATACTCAAGAAGGATTTTTATAAATTAGCATCTTACATATTTTCTTTTAAAACCAAGTCTATCCCTATCTATTTCTTTTTGTATATTGCTATATGCATCCAGAAGGCTACTTTTTTTCTTATGCTGATTTATTTCTATTGTTCCTATTGATTTAGCAGTTTCTATAGCCTTTTCATGAAGCGGCAAATAGGAAACCCCTACGGTGTAAATAAAATTATTCATAGAGGATTTAACTCGCTCGGGCGAATCATGTATGCTTTTACTGACAATATCCAACATATTAGATATCTTACTCATAGAAAATTCCTCATCTTTTCTATTTCCTAATAGCCAACAATAACAGCTCCAACCAGCTGAGCTTGTTAACTCTTCATCACTTGCAATCCATTGATCGGCAACGTCTTGTGCAAGATCAGACTCGGACAATGTAACGGCTACAACGTAATCAGACAGCATATAAAAATATGCCCCCTTTATCCAGCGCTCAAAATCAGACACCATCATCACTTTAGGATCTGCAATAATTCCTGCGAAGTACATAGCATCGTAATTGCCTGTCGCATAAAGCTTCTCCGCTAACTGCTGATTAATTTTAATCTTCTTTGCAATTGGCTTCATTGCCCCTGTTGCTACCCCAAAAAGCGGTTCCCGGGCACCGTTAGAAAGGTAAATTTTTTTCATCCGTTCCTTACCTAACGCTTCAAGCTCCTGCATTACCATTTCAATATTCATGATTAGCTCCTCCCCCACTTTGACATACGCTTACTTCTAATAAAAATAATAGATTTCTAATTTATAGAGATTAAATTATAATAAGCTTTTAACTTCTGTGTTAAATATAATTTCGTAAGATTCATAGCTAATACTAATAAAGATTGCCGTAAGAGGTATACATGTGGGTTTTACCATTTTACTGTTTATCGGTTTGTTATTCTTTGTTTTCTGTTTTATCGTAGGTGCTTTCTATTGGTATAGTGAGAGAGGAAATAAATTTTAAAATTTACAAAAACTTTTACTATAGTTGCACCCATGCAAATAAAAGCATCTTACCTGATCACCTTTTTGTACTTTGCCCATACTTAGAAGTTTCGAGACTTCTAGTAAATATGCCGATAACTATAATGATCGTACCATTAAGCGCAAACAAAAAACTAAAAAATACCATAAGCATTCCAGTTGCAAAAGGGTCAAAGGGGCTCACACTAGCATATGTAACCAAAAAAACGAAAGGCGTTAAAAGTAAGACAATTATTCCAGCCCAGATTCTTTTCCTTTTATTTTTTCCAGCAATTTTGAATGCCATCAAGTTTGTTATACCCAAGACAATGAAGAATATTAAAAGAATTATAATCCCTATCTGAACCAACTTCTTTTTAC
>NZ_JBAEAP010000637.1:0-8610 GCF_056205495.1 Psychrobacillus sp.
ACAATGGCAAAAAGATTACTTTCTTAGATACTCCAGGACATGCTGCATTTACAACGATGCGCGCACGTGGAGCGAAAATAACTGATTTGACCATTTTAGTAGTAGCAGCTGATGATGGTGTAATGCCTCAAACAGTAGAAGCTATTAACCATGCCAAAGCAGCAGAAGTTCCAATTATCGTAGCAGTTAACAAAATGGATAAACCATCTGCTAATCCTGATCGCGTAATGCAAGAGCTTACAGAGCACGGTTTAGTACCAGAAGCATGGGGTGGAGACACAATCTTTGTACCAATTTCTGCTTTAAAAGGTGATGGTATCGACAACCTACTTGAAATGGTTCTACTTGTTTCTGAGGTTGCTGAGCTTAAAGCTAACCCAAAACGTCTTGCTTTAGGAACAGTAATTGAAGCTCAATTAGACAAAGGTAGAGGTTCTGTTGCAACCTTATTAGTTCAAGATGGTACATTAAAAGTTGGAGATCCAATCGTAGTAGGGCATGCTTTTGGGCGTGTTCGTGCAATGGTCAACGATTTAGGTCGTCGTGTGAAAGAGGCAGGTCCTTCTACTCCTGTGGAAATTACAGGATTAAACGAAGTACCACAAGCAGGAGATCGTTTCGTTGTATTTGAAGATGAAAAAACTGCTCGTCAAGTAGGGGAAACGCGTGCTTCTCATGCTCAAGTGAGCCAACGCTCTGAAAAATCACGAGTAACATTAGATAACTTGTTTGATCAAATGAAACAAGGTGAAATGAAAGAACTCAACCTAATTGTTAAAGCAGACGTTCAAGGTACTGTGGAAGCAATGGCAGCTTCACTTATGAAAATCGAAGTTGAGGGTGTAAATGTACGTATTATCCACACGGGTGCAGGAGCAATTACTGAATCAGACATTAGTCTTGCAGCTGCTTCTAATGCAATTGTAATCGGATTTAACGTTCGTCCAGATACAAATGCTAAACGTGCAGCAGAACAAGAGGGTGTTGATATTCGTCTTCACCGTATTATCTACAAAGTAATTGAAGAAATCGAAGCTGCAATGACAGGCCTATTGGATCCAGAATTCCAAGAGAAAATCATTGGTCAAGCAGAGATTCGTGAAACCTTTAAAGTTTCTAAAGTAGGAACTATCGCAGGATCCTATGTAACAGAAGGTAAAATTACACGTGATAGCGGAGTGCGAGTAATTCGTGATGGTATCGTTATTTTTGAAGGTGAATTAGATACGTTAAAACGCTTTAAAGACGATGCAAAAGAAGTTGCAAAAGGCTACGAGTGTGGGATAACGATTAAAAACTTTAATGATGTAAAAGAAAACGATATTATCGAAGCTTACATTATGGAAGAAATTAAACGCTAATGATTGTCTATGCAGAGTGTGAATTTCTTATTCCTACTGCACATTCATTGAAAGAAAAAAGAGCAGTTTTACAACGAATGCTCACTAGAACCAAACAAAAATTTAATGTTTCTGTTTCAGAGTTAGATCACCAGGATGTGTGGCAACGTACCAAAATTGGGATAGTTGCCATTGCTTCTGACAAGCGTGCGGTCGAACGCGAGCTTATGATGGCCATTAGGTTTTTAGAATCTAACCCTGAATGGGAATGTATTGAAATCAACAAAGAATATTTATGATGAAAATGAGGTGTAGCAATTATGTCAATGCGTGCGAACCGAGTTGCCGAACAAATGAAAAAAGAGTTAGGTGAAATCATAGGACGTAAATTAAAGGACCCTCGTATAGGATTTGTAACAGTTACAGATGTAGCAGTTACAGGAGACCTACAACAAGCGACTATTTATATTACCGTACTAGATGGAAACCGTAACGATACCTTAAGAGCTTTAGAAAAAGCAAAAGGCTTCATACGTTCGGAAATAGGACAGCGTATTAGATTACGTGTAACGCCAGAATTATTATTTGAGTTTGATGAATCTGCAGCTTATGGAAATCGTATCGATAATCTATTAAGACAGATTAACCAATCTTCAAATGAGGAATAACACATAATACAAAGAAGTCTGCTTAAATTGAGCAGACTTCTTTCGTGTATTTTTGAAAAATGGGGTGAGCATGATGTATGAAGGAATATTGCCTTTATGGAAAGAAAAAGGAATGACCTCACATGACTGCGTTTTTAAATTACGTAAAATATTGAAGATGAAACGGATTGGCCATACTGGAACATTAGATCCAAGTGTAGAAGGTGTATTGCCAATTTGTCTTGGTCAAGCTACCAAAGTATCCGAGTATGTAATGAATGAAGGAAAAACCTATGTAGCTACTGTAACTATAGGATCATCCACCACAACTGAGGATGCGGATGGTGACGTAGTAAAGGTAGATTCAAGTGAAAAACAATTCTCTATGGATCAAATAAAAAGTGTCCTTCAACAGCTGACTGGACAAATTACTCAAACTCCTCCGATGTATTCTGCGGTTAAAGTGAATGGTAAAAAGTTATATGAGTATGCCCGCGAAGGTAAAGAGGTAGAGCGACCTAGTAGACAGGTGACTATTCATTATTTAAATCTTTTAGATGAAGATGATCTTTTTTCAGGTCAAAAAATATCCTTTCAAATAGAAATTGGTTGTAGTAAAGGTACATATATACGTACACTTGCAGTACAAATAGGTGAGCTTTTAGGTTATCCTGCACATATGTCTTCACTTGTTCGTACGGCATCAGGGAACTTTACTAAGTCACATTGTTTAACCCTTCAAGAGGTACAAGAAGCTTTAGAAGAGGGTGTATTGGATAACAATATATTACCTATTAAGCATGCACTTTCGAAATGGCCATCTCAAGAAATGGATGATTCGTTAAAGAAATGGATTGCGAATGGAGCCGTCTTAGAGTTAGATCCTCTCCTCAATACCAATGACAAAGTTGTTTTTACAGAGGAAGGGCAACCAGTTGCAGTTTATATTAAACATCCAACAAAAAATGGTATGATGAAACCAGAAAAAATGTTTTCATCAGAAAAAGGAGTATAATATGAACGTTTATCATTTATCTTATCCAAACCATTTATATAACATAAAGAACAATGAAGAATTTTCCCTAGCAATCGGCTTTTTTGATGGTGTTCATTTAGGTCATCGAGCTGTCATTCAAGAAGCCTTGGACAAAGGGAATGAAATGAATCTAAAAACAGCTGTAATGACATTTGATCCGCATCCTTCTCTTGTTTTAGGTGGAAGGAAGGAACAGGTATTTTATATAACTCCCTTGGAGCAGAAAATTGATATTCTGGAACAAATGAACGTAGATACACTGTTTGTAGTAAGATTTACATCTGACTTTGCAAAGCTAACCCCGGTTGAATTTATCGAATCTTTCATTAAACGAGCTAATGTAAAGCATGTTACTGCTGGCTTTGATTTTTCTTTTGGTGCTTTTGGTAAAGGAACGATGAAGGATATGGCGGAGCTTTGTGCTGGAGAGTATTCTGTTTCTGTAGTAGGTAAACAAGAAATGGAAGGCGATAAAATTAGTTCTACCAGAATACGTGGAGCACTTAAAGAAGGAAACGTAGAAGACGCAAAAGAGCTTTTAGGTCGACCATTTATGCTTACAGGCGTTGTGGTACATGGTGATAAGCGCGGAAGAACGATTGATTTTCCTACTGCTAATATTCAACCAAAAGAAGGTCAGTTTATACCGGCAATAGGTGTTTACGCAGTGAAGATACGAGTGCAGGAGCAATGGTATGAGGGAGTGTGTAATGTAGGATATAAGCCTACATTCAATAATCCGGATGAAAAAAAATTGTCTATTGAAGTACATATCATTAGCTTTGACCAATCTATTTATGGTGAAGAAGTGGCAGTCCATTGGTACAAGCGCATACGTGCTGAGCAAAAATTCAGTGGAATTGTAGAGCTTAAAGAACAAATTGGCAAGGATAAGCAAGTTGCTATTGATTACTTCAAATTATAATTTTTGAACCAAATGCTTCAGACAAACTGCTACTATATTTGGAGAGGAAGCATCTATAAAAGTTGCTTCACGTAACAGATTATGCTATTCTTTATAAGTACAAAATGTACTTAACCTTTCCTTGGCTTTTTCGATTCTCCAACGATTGCTCAGGAACAGGGGATATTAAGAATATTAGGAGGAAACCTACATGGCAATTACACAAGAACGCAAAAATGAACTAATCGCTGAGTACAGAACTCACGAAAGCGATACTGGATCTGCAGATATTCAAATCGCAATCCTTACAGAAGAGATTAACTCTTTAAACGAACATTTACGTACACATAAGAAAGATCATCACTCACGTCGTGGTCTATTCAAAATGGTTGGACGTCGTCGTAACTTATTAAAATACTTACGTGAAAACGAAGTACAACGTTACCGTGAACTAATCGCAAAACTTGGTTTACGTCGATAAGATACACCTAGGAAAGCGGGATTTATCCCGCTTTTTCTATTGGTATAAATTTTAATATATTAGGGAAAATATTATATATTAGTATTAGCAAGTAATTTCTGTTTTTTTAGTAAAATATTTCGCATAGTTCCGATATTTTTGATACACTACTTATGATACATATAACCACTATAGCGCGCTAAACATTAGACTGCGTTATATTTCAAGTTGTATAGAAATAGTAGATGATTTGGGAAAGTGTGCACTTCTAATGAGAAGGAATCTTTCTTAGGATTGTCGAAAAATTTATTATAGCTAATTAAAAAGAAGTTTTTTGAAGTTGAGAGGAGTCCAGATTAATGAGTGAAAAGAAAGTATTTACACACGAATGGGCAGGCCGTCCATTGCAAGTAGAAATTGGACAACTTGCAAAACAAGCGAATGGGGCAGTTCTAGTAAGATATGGTGATACTAGCGTATTATCCGTAGCGACTGCATCTAAACAACCAAAGAATTTAGATTTCTTTCCATTAACAGTGAACTATGAAGAGAAATTATATGCCGTTGGTAAAATTCCTGGTGGATTTATTAAGCGTGAAGGTCGTCCTTCTGAAAGAGCGATTTTAACAAGCCGTTTAATCGACCGTCCAATTCGCCCATTATTCCCGGATGGCTTCCGTAATGAAGTTCAGGTAATCTCTATTGTTATGTCAGTAGACCAAAACTGTTCTTCTGAGATGGCTGCAATGCTAGGTTCTTCTTTAGCACTAAGTGTATCCGACATTCCGTTTGATGGACCAATTGCAGGTGTTCAGGTAGGCCTAATAGGGGATGAGTTCATCATTAACCCAACGGTAGACCAAATGGAAAAGAGTATTTTAGATTTAACTGTAGCTGGAACAAAAGATGCGATTAACATGGTAGAAGCAGGAGCTAAAGAAGTTTCTGAGGAAGTCGTTTTAGAAGCAATTATGTTTGGTCATAGTGAAATCGTAAAATTGATTGAATTCCAAGAAAAAATTGTTGCAGAAATCGGTAAAGAGAAAAAAGACATTCCTTTATTTGAACTAGACAAAGAACTTTTTGGTGAAATTAAAGAACTATGCGAAGCTAAGCTAGTACAAGCTATCCAAGTACAAGAAAAGCATGCTCGTGAAGATGCAATATCTGAAGTGAAAAATGAAGTGTTAGAGCAATATAAAGAAAAAGAAGCAACAGATGAAACGTTGAAACAAGTACGTGAAATTCTGGATGCTATGGTTAAAGAAGAAGTGCGTCGCTTGATCACAGAAGAAAAAGTACGTCCGGATGGTCGTGGTGTAGCTGAAATTCGTCCATTATCTTCTGAAGTAGGTGTTTTACCTCGTACGCATGGTTCTGGTCTATTCACACGTGGACAAACTCAAGCTTTGAGTATTTGTACATTAGGACCGCTTGGTGATGTGCAAATTATTGATGGTATTGGCTTAGAGGAATCAAAACGCTTTATGCACCATTATAACTTCCCACAATTCAGTGTGGGTGAAACTGGTCCAATCCGTGCTCCTGGTCGTCGTGAAATTGGTCATGGTGCCTTAGGTGAACGTGCATTAGAAGCAGTTATTCCAGACGAAAATGATTTCCCATATACACTTCGCTTAGTTGCTGAGGTGTTAGAATCAAATGGTTCTACTTCACAAGCAAGTATTTGTGCTTCTACCCTTGCTATGATGGATGCAGGTGTTCCACTAAAAGCTCCAGTTGCTGGTATAGCAATGGGACTTGTTAAAAAAGGAGAGCATTACACAATCCTAACTGATATTCAAGGAATGGAAGATCACCTTGGGGATATGGACTTTAAAGTAGCTGGTACTTCTAAAGGGATTACAGCACTTCAAATGGATATCAAAATAGACGGATTATCTAAAACGATTTTAGAGGAAGCTCTTGAGCAAGCTAAAATTGGACGTATGCAAATTTTAGAAAGTATGCTTGCTACTATTGGTGAGCCACGCCAAAGCTTATCTAAATATGCACCAAAAATTACAGTTATTAAGATTAATCCAGACAAAATCCGCGATGTTATCGGACCGGGTGGTAAACAAATCAACAAAATCATTGATGAAACTGGCGTAAAAATTGATACAGAGCAAGATGGTACAATTTATATCGCTTCAGCAGATGAAGAAATGATTGCTCGTGCAAAACAAATTATTGAAGACATCGTGCGTGTAGCTAAAGTAGGAGAATACTACTTAGGAAAAGTGAAACGTATTGAAAAATTTGGTGCATTTGTTGAAATCTTCAACGGTAAAGATGGCTTGCTTCATATCTCTGAAATTCAAGAAGAACGTACGAAAAACGTAGAAGACGTTCTGAAACTTGGCGACGAGCTTTTAGTAAAAGTTATTGAAATCGACAACCAAGGCCGCGTTAACTTATCTCGTAAAGTAGTAATTAAAGAAGAAAAAGAACGCGCAGAACAACAAGATAACTAATAATTAAAATATACGTAAACAAAAGGTTGTCCGTAGATCCAATCTACGGCAACTTTTTTAAATAACTAAAGAAAAGCGCAACCGCCTGTCTCTGCCCCGACAGGCAAATGGAAAAAAGTGAGGAGGCAGTTCCTCAGCCACCGGAGCTTTTAACCATTTGACCCCGAGGGGCAAGGCTGCTTGCGCTACAAATAAAAAATAAATGAATAGATTAGATAGAGGTGCTATATTGATAAAGAAGAAAACGTGTAAGAATGGGTTGCGTATAGTGCATGAGCATATTCCACATGTGCGATCTGTTGCAGTAGGCATATGGGTTCAGGCTGGTTCAAGGTATGAATTGCCAGAGGAAAATGGGTTAACTCATTTTATTGAGCATATGTTATTTAAAGGCACTAATACTAGAACAGCAAGACAAATCGCTGAAGAGTTCGATCGAATTGGTGGAAATATTAACGCCTTTACTTCAAAAGAAAATACTTGCTACTATGCAAAGGTTCTCGATCACCATGCAAAATATGCTGTTGAAATACTTTCAGATATGTTTTTTAACTCCACATTCGATCCAATCGAATTAGATAAAGAACGACAAGTAGTATTAGAGGAAATCAAAATGGTAGAAGATACCCCTGATGATATCGTACATGAGTATCTTTGGCAGGCTATGTTTCCGAATGATCCATTAGGTGCTCCTATATTAGGAACTGAAGAGACATTAAATACATTTACAAGGGATTCCATCATATCTTATATGGAAAAACACTACACACCGAAAAATATTGTAATTTCAGTAGCAGGAAACATTTCTGAGGACCTATTAGGCTATATAGAGTCATTGTTTGGTGATTTTAAGCAACCAATCTCAGAGGTGACACAATTTAGCACACCTGTTATTAAACCTGTGTATACGGAAAGCCATAAGGACACAGAGCAAGCTCACTTATGTTTAGCTTATCCTGGGCTTAGTGTGAAGGCAGACAATATATACAGTCTTGTAGTGTTGAATAATATACTTGGTGGAAGCATGTCCTCACGACTTTTCCAAGAAATTCGAGAAGAAAAAGGGCTAGCCTATTCTATTTACTCATATCATTCGTCATATGAAGATACGGGAGTTGTTGCCATTTATGGCGGAACCTCTTGCAATCAATTAGAAGAATTAAAGAGCTCTATTAATGAAACGATTCAAACTGTCTTGGAGCACGGCTTTACGGAGACAGAAGTTTCAAACGCTAAAGAACAGCTTAAAGGAAACCTTTTGTTAGGACTGGAAAGCTCAAACTCTAGAATGAACAGAAACGGTAAAAATGAATTATTATATGGCAAGCATCGCTCATTAGATGAAGTAAGCGATTCAATTGATGAAGTTACTTTGGAGTCCGTAATGGACCTTACAAAAGAAATATTCTCTCATAAGCCTGCTATTTCTGTAGTTATGCCTAAAGACGTCGAGTGTTAATCGACGTCTTTTTTATTTATTTAAGCTATGTTAAAGTTATTGGTTGATTTTGACTCAACATTTCTTTTATTCCGACTGTACAATTTAAATGACTATTCATAAATAGTTTTTGAAGTGTGTTGAATCATTTTTATGGCTTTGTTTATACGAGTGATTTATAAATAGAACTAAATAAATTAAAGCCTTTCTCCATTTATTGATTGGAGCGCCAGACGGCGACTCCTACGGGATGAGTGAGACAGATAAGACATCACAACCACGCGCGTAAGCGATGGGTGATGGCTTAT
>NZ_JBAEAP010000638.1:0-3585 GCF_056205495.1 Psychrobacillus sp.
TGGAAGCGCCCGTAAACCCCGAAAAGTGTCCCATAAATCAGCGAAAGGCGCCCGTAAGTTGGTTAGAAGTGTCCCATAAAAGGATGGAAATGCCCCATAAAAAGGGGGAGCGCCCGTAAATCCCCGAAAAGTGTCCCATAAATGAGCGGAAGGCGCCCATAAATAGGTTAGAAGTGTCCCATAAAAGGATGAAAATGCCCCATAAAGAGTGGGAGGGCCCGTAAATCCCCGAAAAGTGTCCCATAAATGAGCGAAAGGCGCCCATAAGTAGGTTAGAAGTGTCCCATAAAAGGATGAAAATGACCCATAAAAAGGGGGAGCGCCCGTAAACCCCGAAAAGTGGCCCATAAACAAGAGGGGCGCGCACCTAAATGAGCGAGAAGTACAACATAAACTGTAGAGAGTGTCACCTAAATGAATGTGGTGTGCACCTAAATGAGTGAGAAGTGCAACATAAATTGGAGAGAGTGTCACCTAAAGAGTGGATTCGCACCTAAAAGTAAGGAAAGTGTCACCTAAATCAAAGCGAGTGACACCTAAATGAGTGTGAAGTGCAACATAAAACGGAGAAAGTGCCACCTAAACAGTGGCTCCTCACCTAAAAGTGAGAGAGGTGTCACCTAAACAGAAGAAAAAGACCGCCAAGGCGGGCTTTTTTTATTGGAATCGGTCGGTTTTCTCAAATAATCGATTGGTTGTGCCAATAATCGGTCGGTTTCCCCGAATAATCGGTCGGTCAACATTCACTCAACAACTTCACTCAATCTGTATCTAATTGAAAAGAGTAATAGAGACTATATTTTTGAACGCCTGTTGCTAGGTCGATGGATTTGTCTACCTCTTTCTCAAAGAGATCGATGTTGCCTTGTTGTTTTGCTATGACAGCTGCTATTGCGTGCTGCATCCATTCTTTTGTCAGTTGATTTTTTAGAGTAGTGGCCTCGTCAAAGTTTCCTTTAAGTGCTTCTGCGTATGCTATGTAATAAGTGCGAAGTGGTTCTTTGCTTATTTGTTTGGCTAGCTGCTCAAATTTGGAGACGTTGCTTTCAAAAAGTGCCAGCATGGTTTTATATACTTCCTGCATGTATGGTTGTTTATGTCTTTTCAAAATTTCCTCTATGGAGCGAACGATTTGTTCTTGATCACCAGTTTTTAAAGCTAGCGGGTAAGCAAATATAGGTTTTCGTTTATTCTTTTCCAAGTATTGTTCTATTTTATTTAGGTCCTTGGATTTATAAACGGTATACATTTGTGGAGCCACTAACAAAAGTAAATAAATTACTACAACTGATAAATAAATGAACCAGAATGGTAACTCTAGAAACATCATTGCTGTTGCCAATATAACTCCTAATATAAAGATGAGTGCGAACTTTATTATTTTCATAAATACCTCCTAATCCAATTATTATACCAAAAATCGAAGATGTATATGGTTGTATTTCACGAATGAACACGATATAATTAATTCCTGACAAACATAGTCGTATCAAGGTATTTTATTAATATAATGTACTTCCCAAAAATACAATTGTTTTTGAAAGGGAGAAATAAAGATGAAAAAAATAATGGTTACCGGAGCATTAGGACAAATTGGCTCGGAGCTAGTGACGAAATTACGAAAAGAATATGGTTCAAATAATATTTTGGCAACTGATATCAGACATATAGTTTCACCAGTAACGGAAAGTGGCCCGTTTGATATTTTAGATGTAACAGATGGTGAAAAAATGCATCAGCTGGCGAAGGAATTCCAAGCAGATACAATGGTTCATATGGCTGCGTTACTTTCTGCAACAGCAGAAGCGAAGCCACTTTTAGCATGGAATTTAAATATGGGTGGTCTAGTAAATGCTTTGGAAGCTTCACGTGAGCTAGGAATGCAATTCTTTACACCGAGTTCGATAGGAGCTTTTGGACCATCAACTCCTAAGAAAAACACACCTCAGGATACATTGCAGCGTCCAACTACAATGTATGGAGTTAACAAAGTGTCTGGAGAATTGTTATGTGATTACTACTTCCATAAGTTTGGATTGGATACTAGAGGAGTGCGTTTCCCAGGGTTGATTTCCAACGAGACATTACCAGGCGGGGGAACAACTGACTACGCTGTAGACATTTACTATAAAGCATTAGAGGATGGAGCTTACACTTCTTATATCGCAGAAGGAACATATATGGATATGATGTATATGCCGGATGCACTTCAAGCGATTGTGGATTTAATGGAGGCGGATCCATCTAAATTGATTCATCGTAATGCATTTAATGTAACGGCAATGAGCTTTGAACCAGAACAAATTGCAGCGTCTATCCGCAAGGAAATACCAAACTTCCAGATGAGCTATGATGTGGATCCAGTGCGCCAAGCGATTGCTAACAGTTGGCCAGATAATATTGATGCGACAGCAGCGAAGGAAGAATGGGGCTTCTCGTATAAATATGATTTAGACGCAATGACAAAAGATATGCTACAAACATTAAAAATAAAAAAAACTGCGGGCTCCTTATAAAAGGGCCTGTTTTTTTTATGTGTATGGCTTAATCTTTTCCTCGAAACATTCTCATTTATTCATAAAACACGCCTTTTAATGCAATACTAAGTAGAATATATTTCATACCAAATCTTTAACAAAGAATTTAGAGAATAATAAATTTGATCAAAAGGGTTGAAATTTATCTGAAAAACGAATAATATGATTAATGTTGTTAAAATCGTTCGTGTTTAAGGAAGAAGGTAATAAGATGTTTCGTTTGAAGGAACACGGTACCAATGTGAAGACAGAGCTTATTGCAGGAATGACCACATTCCTTACTATGGTATATATTGTAGTGGTAAATCCAATTATTCTATCGGATGCAGGTGTGCCACTGGATCAAGTATTTATGGCAACTATTATTTCTGCTGTTATAGGTACATTATGGATGGCGATTTGCGCCAACTATCCAATTGCTATAGCTCCTGGTATGGGGTTAAACGCATATTTCACTTATGCAGTTGTACTAGCATCAGATGGTAAAATTGATTATATAACAGCATTTGCAGCTGTTTTTGTAGCGGGTATAATTTTTATTATTTTATCTTTAACGCCTTTACGTGAAAAGTTAATTACCGCGATTCCCTCTAATTTGAAGTATGCAATTACTGCAGGGATAGGTTTGTTTATTGCTTTCTTAGGCTTACGTATGTCTAAGGTAGTTGTTGCTAGTGATAGCAATTTGGTGATGTTAGGGGATTTAACTTCTCCAGGTGTTTTGCTAACGTTATTTGGATTAATGATCACAGTCATTTTGATGGTGCGTAATATAAATGGTGCATTATTTATCGGTATGGTCGTTACTGGTATTGTAGCTGCGCTTACTGGACAATTACATATTGAAAAAGTGGTAGCTCTTCCTCATCTACCAGAAGGTATTTTAATTTGGAATCCAATAGAGGCAATTGGACAGGTTATTTCTTACGGTTTATATGGAGTAGTATTGTCCTTTATTTTAGTTACGCTTTTTGACACAACAGGTACGATGGTTGGGGTTGCTAAGCAAGCTGGCTTGATGAAAGACGATAAGCTTCCACGTGCACGC
>NZ_JBAEAP010000639.1:0-6902 GCF_056205495.1 Psychrobacillus sp.
AAAAATACCATCTTCCTGAAGATGTTGTTTTATAGAGGATAAAAGTTGATCCTGTGCCTCATTTGTATGGAAATGCTGTATGGAATTACCCACCATATAAATAAACGGACTTCTAATGCCTGCTTGGAAATTTGTACAATCCTGCTGCAGCCACTGTATATCCAAGTTAAGCTTTCCGGCTTTTTTAGCTGCCTGCTCCAACATTCCTTTATGAACATCAATACCAATCAATTGGTAGCCCTCTTTGGCTAATGGCAATGTCAGCCTCCCAGTTCCACAGGCTAAGTCTATAATTGGACCATTTACTTTCCCTGCCCATTCTAGTAATAATGGAAATTCCCCTACGTAATGATTATTTTCCTGGTCATAGGCTGCTGGATCATCATATTCCTCTAAATTATCTATTTGAATGCTATTCGTCATATCAGTTCTCCCTCTCCTTGAAGAAGCCAATGCTCTACCGTGTTTAAATAGTCAGGGTTGTTTAATGCGATGATTGTCTCAAGTTCCCCATGCTTTTCCATTTCCTCTTGTACAAATAGTTCTCCAAGGAAATAGCCAAATCTACCGTAACCAAAGACATTTACCCCACTAATAGAAAACCAATCACGAAATAATTCATTTCCAGACATTTTTTGATAGTCCTCTATAAATGCCTTTTTTATTTCTTTAACATGCCGTTGGGCAAAATGGAGCCACTCTTCACCTTCATCATCGTAAGTAAAATAAACGGATTTCTTTAAATAAGGAACAATTCTTTCGGATAGGTAAGTTGCAATTCCTTCCCGATATAACCAGTTAAATGGATGAGTCCATTGTGCAGTTGTCCAATCCATTCCTGCCCTGTCCGTTAAAATATTTTGTGCTGC
This sequence comes from Psychrobacillus sp., assembly GCF_056205495.1. Taxonomy (NCBI): domain Bacteria; kingdom Bacillati; phylum Bacillota; class Bacilli; order Caryophanales; family Bacillaceae; genus Psychrobacillus; species Psychrobacillus sp. The sequence goes on from NZ_JBAEAP010000639.1 coordinate 870, forward strand.
ATGACCAAACTCATGAGCAACGATTACCCTCAAATGATTTGGATCCGGAGAGAGCTTCTCTAGAGCAAAGGTGATATTAGGAATTATTTGCTGGTACGTATATGCATTTGATCCATATCCTCCAACGATTAAATTGACCTGTATTGGAAAAGTAACATCGTATAATCGTTCATATTCGCCCACTACTTCTTCAATAATAGGTGTTATATTTTCATGCACTTGTTTGATGTCATGGAAGCTACCAGGGTATTTCTGAAGCGACTGGTTATGTCGTTCCTCAGTGTCTTTGCAATGACGAGAAAAATATTGGGTAAAAATTTCTGGGTACTTTTCATAATAGCTTCGTAAAAAACTAATGGATGGGACATAGTTGTTTAAAAAGAAAGGCACTGTATCTATTATCTTCAATTTTGTTTTCCCCCTTTAACTATTTACTGCACTTAATAATTAGTGTTGTCGGTATAAGCTGTGCTTTTTCAAAGGAGTACCACCTATTCACATGGCGCTCTACATCTTCCTCCTTTAAGTAAACCTCTTCGATGACTTCCTCGATTTTAAAACCTGCCTTTACAAGTCTATTAATATAAGTACTTACTTTAAATTGCTGCATGATTGCTTGGGTATCCCAAAAATCATGGTCGTACGGCCCTTCCTCTTGATAGGATTTATTGAAGAGATACTTCCCTTCCTCATGCTTCACTCTGCTATGTAGAGGATGCTCCCAGCTGAATACAAAAATGCCTCCTGCTTTTAAGTAAGAATTGATATTGGCTAATGTTTTGTCTAAATCAGTAGTCCATCCTAGTGCAAAAATCGAATAAACGATGTCAAAATAGTTTGATGGCAATCCAGGATTAGTTTCCATAGGAGATTGAAATAGTTTTACGGAAGATCCATAATCCTTCAATAATTCTTTTGCAGCAGCTAGCTGATTGTCTGATAAGTCAATTCCCCAGAGCTCTCCTGCTCCTCTCTTCGCCATATATTGTAGGGAATGACCACTGCCACAGCCGATATCTAAAACTTTCAAATCTTTTACTTCTCCTAATAAATTTAAGTGTTCTTCACGCGGAGCCATTGGTCCATACTCGGGAAGAGGATTTCTTCCATAAAAACGATCTGCAGACTTTTCCCAGCTTGTTTTGTTTATTTCTAATGTCTTGGTATTCATCTTGTTCCTCCAATAATTTACTCGTTCCACCGCTTTCCGTGGTTAATATTTATATTCGATTATTTATTCTTAAACTCCTTTATAAAACAAAAAACCTGACGCACGTTTTAACGTTGCGTCAGATTTTTTGATGCCGTACAAAATTATCTCTTCTTTTTCTTAGAAGTTTTTTTGTAATAATTTGTAGGCGAGTTTGTTGTAGAATTATCCGATGAAGCATTAGTTTGTGGATCTGCCACAATAATTTCCTCTTCTTCAGCAAATTCTGTTTCGTAGCTTAGATTTCTGTAATTTTGACTTTTCCCATCGCTGGTAGAAGTACTGCTTTCTTCGTCTTCTTGAGCAAACAGTAGTGGTATACAAGCAATCCCGCTTAAACCAACAAGTGCATACACAACACGAGCAAAGGCAGAAGTTTGTCCACCAAAAATAGATGCAACTAAGTCAAATTCAAAAAATCCGATTAAACCCCAGTTTAATGCACCAATGATAACTAATGCTAAAGCAATCCGAGATAGTACTGACACGGACCAACACCTCCTTCAATTTGTATAGGTGGAGCTAGGTAGTAAGAATGGAAGGAATAGTTCCTTCCACCCTGAATCTTTAGCGGCGATGTTCAACTAAATCGATTGCCCCCAACACAATATGCGCTAAGCCAAATCCGATAATCGAACTCGTGATTAATGGTGAAATGCTTCTATTGTTCCTAAGCGCTACTCCAGTTGTAGTTACGGCTGTCCCTAAAACTGTTGGTATTAACCCTTCGCGAATACTCTCCATTAAAAACACTCCTCTCATTAATTGCTGTGATTCCTTCATATCTTTTGCAATATCCATCTGTTTATACTGCTCAGCAAATAGTACAAGAGCATGAAAATATCCTTTCTTTTAACAACTTTTATCAATAAATGAAATATTTATATGATATAATCAAGCAAAATATTTTTTATTCTACTCAAAATTAGTATTAACTGATTGAATCTTATCTTCAGTGGCATACCTTCCAATCTTTTATCAAATATATAAATCGTTGGATATTAAAAAATAATTTTTTAAAAAAGAAGGCGAATAATATGTATGGAATAATTGCGTTATTTGATGATCAGTTAAATAAGCGGATTTTGAAGCTTTGGCAGGAGTTAAAGGATGAATCTATTTCTTCCTATGCGTTTGAGGTAAGTAATCGGAAGCCACATATTACTATTGCAAGCTACAGCAAGGTAGATATTAAATCTTTTGTAGATCGCTTAGATAGCTATTTAGCAGATAAAAAAAGTATTGAAATCACGTTTCCTTCTATTGGATCGTTTACGGGATCTGGTACACTTTTTTATACACCTGTTATTACAGAGGATCTTTTTCATTTTCACAGCGACTTTCATACTTATTTTAAGGACTTTAATGACGCACAATCCTTGTATAATCCAGGACAATGGATTCCACACTGTACTATAGCAAATCGTTTATCCAACGAAAAATTATTAGAGGCTTTCCTCTATTGCACTACTCAAGCTCAGAACATAAAGGGATATATTAAAGAAATTGCTGTAATAGACACGTCTATCCCGACACAAGCCCCAGTAATTTTTTCAAAAAAACTTAAGCCCATATAAATACCGCTGAGAATTTAATCCCAGCGGTACCTATTATTCCTCTATGCTCTTTGGTTCATTCTGAATTAATTCACTATCCACATAAACTTTTCGACTTTGAAGGGCTATAGAAACTCCTTCTCGTTCTAAAATTTCCATAATACCAAAGTTAATATCCTCTTTCACTTTTAAAAACTCTGCCCAAACCGTTGTGTTAGTAAAGAAATACAAGAAGATGTCATAGCCATTTTCTTTAAATGCATCAAATTTTACAAAAATTGTTTCAGGATGGACACCTTTATGCTTGCTCACTAGCTGTTCAATTTCTTTTACTACAAGCTCTAATTTTTCCTTCGGCGTCTCTTGAGATACCCTTAGATTAAAGTTAATTTGCCTTTTCCCCATTTTACTCCAGTTGGTAATTGGTCCATTGGCAATCATGGCATTCGGAACAGTAACAATAGCTTGTGAAAATGTACGGATTTTTGTACTACGAAATGTAATTTCTTCAATCGTCCCCTCTACATCAGGAGTCAATATCCAGTCACCAATTCTAAAAGGCTTTTCTGTAATAATAACAAAGCCTCCTAATAGATGAGAAAGAGCATCCTTTGCAGCAAAGGCAATTGCTACGCCACCTAAGCCTAGTCCTGCAACAAATCCACTCACGTTATAACCAAATTCTTCTGCCACGACGCTAAAGCTAATGACAACAATAACAACTCGCAATGCCTTTGAAAGAAAAGGAATGAGTATATCATCAATATCCAAATTATATCTATTTCTCATTTTAATAAAGAAAGTAGATGAATCAGAGGACATATTGTATAATCCCCAGCTAATCAGAATAATATAGGAGACTCTTATAAGCACCAGGAATAATTTATTTGTTTCATCAAAATGTGGAAAGAAGCTAGCCGCCACATAAATTCCGACTATGATAAACATCCACTGAATAGGCTTTTCGAAGGACCGAAAAAGGTGAGTCAATGCATCAGTCGGTGTTTTATCACTTAGCTTGATCAATAGGTTAAATACATATTTCGAGAAAATTTTTCTCAAAATAAGGAAAACTAACAGTATGGCAATGGAAATACCAAGGTTCTTCCAAAAGACATACGACATAAAGATAGACAAATCCATAAAAAATACCTCCTAGCAAAATCAACACATATCATACCACAGAATTTTACTATCCTTTAATGATTTGCTGTCGTGGTTGTACATTGTATAAAGGTTTGCCTTTTACTAAGAAAGTTAAACTTTGATATTTTGAAAGAAAATGAACTTGTAATAGGTGGATAAAGAAACTTTTTTTAAAATTCAAATAAAATGTTATAATTTAAATACAAATGGAGGTTTTAAATTTGATAACCAAAATATTTGAATGGATTGGATTTATTATTGTCGGAGTTTCCATCTATGCTAATGCTATTATTCGTGCTGACGGTATTACGACTGGTTTAGGAATAAATTTAAGCATCGTCGGAATGATTACTGGTGTGATTCTTACTCTTACCTTTTTCTTAATGAAGAAATTAAAGGTAACACAGAATATCTAATTACACGAGATGGGCTATCATTAAGGAGGTTAAGATTAAAATGAAAAAAACATTTGAAGTTATGCATAATAATCACCATATTCGCGTAGAGAATAGCTGGTTTACCGGAGAAAAACTATATGTAGATGGACAATTACAGGATGAAAATCTTGGTCTTGGATTAAGAGCTACATTAAATGGACAGCTAAAAAGTCTTGAACATAGTGAAAATATTAAAGTGACTCTCGGTGGTACTTTTAAAATTAACTGTAGGATATTTGTTGAAAATCATTTAATTTATCCGCTAGAGAAATGATCAATTCATTAACAAGCCTCATTTCTACAGTTGTAACAAAGGAAGAGGTAATCCTATAAAGGAATAAAGGTGGTTAAAATGAATTTAAAGCATTTTCTTTCTAGCGTTTCAGTACCGTTTTCTATTATTCTATTTTTATTTATCGATAAATATATATACGACTTTCCTACATTAATAGGAGCCTTATGCGGAGCCCTCTTTGTCGCAGTATTTATTACAGGTATTCAATCTATATCTTTACTAGACAGAGAACTAAAGAAACCCACATATTTAACTTTATGGATCGTAACTTTGGTTTGTATACTAGGTTCTTTTTATTTCTTGGCTCTGTAATAATAGTTACTCAGTGTACCGCAGTTATGTAAATTTTAGGTTTTACTTCCCCAAAATAAAAAAGAAGGCAGTGAAACTATCACTCCATCTTTTTTATATTGCTTAATGATTAACAATTTCTAATACCTCTTCATGTATATTCACTGCATAGTTGTATAAACGCTCATTGATCTGTTCTTCTAAATTTCTATATTCTTCATCGGCTCTCTCAATTACAAATAGGTACTCTGCTTCTAGTTTTTCAAAATCCGGATCCTCAAAACCACTATTTTCTAGGGTTAAGTATCTCTTCAAAATTTCTTCTAAATAGGCCTTTTCAATTTCAGCATACTGTTTGGCACCGATTTGCTCCAGCATTTTAGTTAGTCGACTGAGGTATTTTTGGATACCCATTTCTTGCATCGTTTCTGATAACCAAATGAGCAAGGCTTCATGGCCTCCACTTTCCATTTCACAAAAGTAGCTAAACAAAATAAAAATATCATTCTTTTTCTCATTTTCGGTCGGAAAAGCATAGTTTCCATAAGCAGCAGATAAAACAGCATTCCAAATATCATCATTCGTTTGTAACGCACTTCGACTTACTTTCATTTCTCTATCCTCCCGATTGCATTTCTAGAAAAATCATACTTTTATATCGATTCTATCTATATTTCGAATAGAAAGATATGCAATAACTAAACCGATTAATGCCAGTGACCAAGGTATAACAAATATATCATTCAATGAAAATCCACCATTATTACTGGTAACTAGCACTACAATTAGAATAGATGTAATAATCGTAGAAGGTATAGAGTATTTCTTCATACCAAAGTAAAGAGGGATTAGCGCCATACCAGAAGCTGCAACTGCATACATCACTACACTAATACCATGTTCTTGAAGAAGTGAAGCGGTTAGTGTATCAGGAACTAGCTGATACTTTACACTTAGGAAACAGAAGACTGACGTAATAAATACATTCGAAATAATAATCCATATAAAAGTAAATATAAATACAATAGCTAGCTTTGCTGCAATTATTTTTTTCCTACTAATTGGATACATAAATAACGTAGTAATGGTTTTATTTTT
>NZ_JBAEAP010000640.1:0-7187 GCF_056205495.1 Psychrobacillus sp.
GAGTGAGAAACCCAAATTATGGTAGGGGCATTTTCTTGAAGGAATTGAACGGATAGAAAAACAGATATTAATCTGTAGATAGATGATTGCCATCCACATACGTACGAGGTAGTACACCGTTTGAGTACCGTGGAAACAAAACATGGCTTATTGAGTTTATGAGTGGCTATAATTAATAATACGAAAAGCTCTCCAATCACGGAGAGCTTTTCTTTTCTTGACTACATATTTTATCATTAAAGAGAGTAAAACCTCACCCTATACTATTATTTATCTCAGGTAGCTTGATTGATGTTTAATGGAATTGTATTTTATCATCGAGTGAGTACTGAGGGGAAGCAGGTCTTAGAGAGTGAAAAAAGAGCAACATCCCGAAAGCTTTTCTTTGTACCCAAAAGAGCTAGTAGAGAAAGTATTTAATTCCACTACTGAGGGTATTATGATTACGGATGAACATTTAAAAATTACATTAGTGAATGCTGCCTTTCAAGCGGTTACTGGATATAGCTTGGAGGAGGTTAGAGATCAAACTCCTAGCATTTTAAAATCCGGAAAGCAGGACAAATCATTTTACGAGTCCATGTGGAAAGAGTTAGACAAAAAAGGAACTTGGCAAGGTGAAATTTGGAACAGACGGAAGAATAGTGAAGTATACCCTGAGCACTTAAAAATTACTAGAATTCAAAACGAACTAGGCGAAACTACAAATTATTTTGGGGTGTTTTCTGATATTTCCATAAAAAAAAGTGCAGAAAAAGAAATAAAGACATTAACTACAACGGATTTTCTCACAGGTTTACCTAACCGATTCTCTTTTAATGAATTGTTTTTACAGTTGATAGAAAAGTCGACTCCAAATAGCTTCAGTGCACTATTGTTTATCGATTTAGATCGTTTCAAGCAAGTGAATGCATCACTTGGAAATGAAATAGGAGATAGAATTCTAGTTGAATTTACGAAACGCGTTAGACATATAACACCAATGGACAGTATCTTGGCAAGGTATGGGGGAGACGAGTTTTTACTTGCACTTTCACATATTAAATCACATATTGATGCTGGCCAAATTGCTATTGAAATTATTAAAATGCTAAGCAAGCCATTTATAATATATGATTTGGAGATTTATTTAACAGCTAGTATAGGAATCAGCTTTTTTCCTCAAGACGGACAAGAAATAGATGAACTTATTCATAAGGCAGATAAGGCAATGTACTTTGCTAAGCATAATGGCCGTAATCAATATGCATTTTACTTTGAAGATTTGAAGAGAGATTCGAAAAGGCAGCTGTTACTAGAGGCTGAACTGAGAAAGGCGATACAAGCAAATGATTTCTCCGTCCATTACCAGCCTAAAGTTTCCTTGGAAACAAAAAACATTATTGGAGTAGAAGCTTTAGTAAGGTGGGAAAATGATCAGGTAGGTACTGTATCTCCAGCAGAGTTTATACCACTTGCTGAAGAAACCGGTCTAATCATCCCATTAAGTGAGTTAATTATAAAAAAAGTATGTTTAGATATCCTTGAATGGAGAACACTTGATATTAGTAATATTTCAGTATCCATTAATATTGCATCTATACATTTTCAACAAGATAATTTTATTGAAAGAATAAACAACTTGGTAATGCAATATAATTGTAGTCCACAGCAGCTTGAATTAGAATTAACTGAGCGCACTATTATGAAGGATTCTAATAATATTATATCTAAGCTTATAAAGCTTAAAAGTAATGGATTTAAAATTTCTATTGATGATTTTGGGACAGGATACTCGTCCTTGAGTTATTTAAACCAATTTCCTATAAACTATTTAAAAATTGATAGAAGCTTTATTCAGCACATAACTAACTTAAAGGATAAACAAGCAATAGTGGAATCTATTATTTTAATGTCACATCGTTTGAATATTAAGGTTGTAGCTGAAGGTGTAGAAACGAAGGAACAAGTAGAAATTCTAAAGGAAATGAATTGCGATATTATCCAAGGATACTATTATAGCAAGCCAGTTCCAAGTAAAGGGCTAATGGATTTCTTAGAGTTATGGGAGATTCATAAGCAAGAAGGGAAGGTATAATGACAACATTTAAATTAGTAGCTACTGCTGCAATGGGGCTAGAGGCAATCGTTGCAGAAGAAGTAAAAGCACTAGGATATGAAACAACAACTGAAAACGGAAAGGTATATTTTGAAGGAGATGAAAGAGCAATTGCAAGAGCTAATACATGGCTACGAGTTGCAGACCGTGTAAAGATTGTAGCTGCTCAGTTTCCTGCTAGAACCTTTGATCAATTGTTTGAGAATACAAAAGCGATTCAATGGGAAAAGTTCCTCCCTGTAGATGCTGCTTTTCCTGTACAAGGCAAATCAGTCAAATCAACATTATTTAGTGTTCCTGATTGTCAGGCAATTGTTAAAAAAGCGATTGTTGAAAGATTAAAGCTAGCCTATAAACGTATCGGATTTTTAGATGAGTCCGGGGCTACATACAAGATAGAAATTAGTATATTGAAGGATGTAGCTACTATTACCATTGATACTAGCGGAGCAGGACTGCATAAGCGCGGTTACCGACATGGTCAAGGGGAAGCACCTTTAAAAGAAACATTAGCAGCAGCTTTAGTTAAAATCTCTAAATGGAGTCCAAATAGACCATTTGTTGATCCTTTTTGTGGTTCCGGTACAATTCCAATTGAAGCAGCCATGATTGGACAAAATATTGCTCCAGGATTTAACCGTGATTTTCATAGTGAGGCTTGGGCTTGGATGCCTCAAAAAATTTGGGATGATGTAAGAAATGAAGCTGAAGATTTAGCCAACTATGACCAACCTTTAGAAATAATTGGTTCAGATATTGATCATAAAATGATTCAAATAGCAGAGCAGAACTCTTTTGAATCAGGCTTTGCTGATTTAATCAGCTTTAAACAAATGCAGGCAAGCGACTTCTCTACGGACCTAATGGATGGCGTGATGATTGGTAATCCACCGTACGGAGAGCGTATAGGCGAAATAGAAGAAATTGAGAAAGCTATTAGTGACTTAGGGCATATGATGGAAAAATATCCTTCTTGGTCAGTTTATATGTTATCTTCCATGGAGAATTTTGAAAATCTGTATGGTCGTAGAGCAACGAAGAAACGTAAATTGTTCAATGGGTTTATAAGAACAGATTACTATCAGTTTTGGGGTAAACGTTCATAACAGTAGGGGAGACTAAGCTCTCCCTTGCTGTTATATTATATTTAAGGGAGTTAGAAAATGAAGCAAGCTTTACCATTTAAATTATCTAAGGACCGTTCTTTCTTTGAATCATTAGGAGACTGGATGGGAGACGTGTTATACGATGAATTACCCGAAAAAGGATTTGAATGTCGTGATGAGCAAATTTTCATGGCTTATCAAATTGAAAAAGCTTTAAAAGAGAAAAATGTCTTGTTTGCAGAGGCTGGAGTAGGTACAGGAAAGACGATAGCTTATCTACTACCTGCTATTTCTTATGCGAGATATACTGGAAAACCAGCACTTATCGCCTGCGCTGATGAAACACTAATAGAGCAGCTAGTAAAAGAGGCTGGCGATATTTTTAAGTTACAAAATTATTTAGATATAAAAATAGATGTAAGATTAGCTAAATCACGCAATCAGTATTTGTGTCTAAAAAGACTAGAAGAGGCTCAAAAAAATGGAGAGAATGACTTCTTCATAGAAGAAATTGAAGATGGTGTTCCTGATTTCGTTTATGGTTCTTCTTCTCTACAAAGCATATTCCCTTTTGGTGAAAGAAGCCAGTTTCCTGGAGTTTCGGATGTAGATTGGCAAAAAGTTAACTTCCATCCTACTCAACAATGTACAGTTTGCGATTTACGCAATCGATGCGGGCAAACTATTCACCGCCAACATTACCGGGAATCATCTGATTTAATCATCTGCTCACATGACTTTTTAATGGAGCATCTTTGGACAAAAGACTCTCGCATTCGTGAAGGGCAGCTACCTTTTTTACCTGAAGTCTCTATGATTGTACTGGATGAAGGACATCTGTTAGAATTTGCAGCTCAAAAAGCACTTACATATGAAGTGCAGAGTGAAACACTTATCCGTTTACTAGAACGGGTGATGGTTGACGGTGTCCGAGAAAAAACGTTAAATCTTATGGAAATACTTCAAAATACACATGAGAAAATTTTTAGTGTATTAAGAGTTGGTAGTTTTGCTGAGGAAACCGAACGTATGAAAATTGATAAGTCACCTCAACTAATACAGCTATGTAAGCAGGCGATCAAAATTACAGACGACTTGCTTGAGGAATTTGTATTTGAATCGGAACTGTTTACGATTCCAGAATATGAGCTAAGAATGGTAGAAGAATTTTTAGAGCAGTATTCATTCTCGCTAAGGCTGTTTACGGAAAAAGGTGATGGGGTTGAATGGCTGGAAATAATCGATGGCTATGAAACACTTATTATTATGCCAAGGCTAGTAACGGATATTTTAAACGAAAAGCTTTTTAGTACTAAACTGCCTGTCATTTTTTCTTCTGCAACCTTATCCATAGAAAAAGATTTTACTTATTTGGCAGATTCTTTAGGAATTGAGAAGTATCAATCATTTTCTGTACCATCACCATTCGACTATGATGAGGTTATGAAAGTTACAGCTCATCATGTTAGTCAGGCAGAAAAAGTTCAAGAAACCGATAAAATATTGGATTCTACTAGTCAAACACTCATTTTGTTTAAGTCTAAAGCTGCGATGGATCACTTTAGAGCATCGACTCAAGCCAAGGACATTGCTTTTGAAGGGGATCGTGAACTTTCGACAATTGTGAAGGAATTTCAAAATGGAGAATTCTCTACCCTTTGTTCTTATCATTTGTGGGAAGGCTTAGACTTGCCTAAAGAAGCTTTAACTCGAGTAATTATCTATGATCTGCCATTCCCACCAGTAGATCCATTATTCGATGCAAAACGTTCGTTTTCTAACAATCCCTTTGAAGAAGTAGAATTACCGTTTATGCTTCTTCGACTTCAACAGGGAATAGGTCGTCTTATCCGTACGTCTGAGGATCACGGTGAAATTCACCTTCTTCTAAATGAGTCAGAAGCTTTAATAGAAGATCGTTTTGCACGTGTCTTACCTACGACCATTTCAAATAAATAATACTAAAATTTAACCTTTTACTTTATAGAATCGCCATTAAATTACTCGAATTCCTCCTAATTATAAGGAATTTGTGAAATCATATGACGATCTTTGAAGTAAAAGGTTTTTTTTTGAACGAATTCCTTCTAACTGAATAATATAAATAATACAGGGCAAACGTCTCAAGTAATAAGAGAAAGGTGGGGTTAATCATACAAAATATAGAGGATGGAGTTGTCTTTACGAAAGAAGAGGCTGTGACATTTAGTATTGCTAGTGACTTTCACTATAACAATTCAGAGGGAAAGTTGACTGTTCCTTGGTTTGATTATGGGGCTTTCGTTGAAATAAGTAACAATCAAAAGAAATGTATATGCTTTTCAGTTTCACAACCATTAGAATCGGCTCAAGTGGAATGTGATGAAGAAGTATCAGAAGATGATAGCATAACTGAAATAGAAGAAGTATATGCGTCTGATATTAAAAAAGTAAAAAGACGTACATTCAAAAGAAAACGGCGCAGACGATTTATAGCCACAGTACCATCTGAAGATAAGATTATGATAAATGGCCCTCAAGAAAATACAAAGGAAAATAGTTTAGTCAATTTTTTAAGGGAAGAAAAAAATTCACTTAAGCCATACTATCTACTATCAAATAATAAAAAGAAAATTAAACAGCCAAATTCACTAAAGTATATTAGGGCTTATTTGCCAACACCGATACGTAAAATAAATCCTGTATTAGAATTTGAAAATGCAGATTATAATCATGAATTAGAAGTGATGGCTTATATTGAGTCAGAAGAAGAACCAACAGAATGGAATGCCACAGAACAAACACCACTCCAGGATTCTTCCTTCTTTATTGAGGCGCAAGCAATCGAGATACCTTCCCAACAAGAAGATTCAAAAGAAGAGGAATCTATAGAAGAAACAAACATGCCTACAATACCTGCCTACGACAGTAAAGAGGAGATGTTAGTTTTAGGAAGTGATGAAGATTATTCTTCCATAGAAATTGGTCATGAAATAGAAACATTAGATTCCATAACTAAAGAATTAGAATTTAAAGATATAGAGTTAGAAATTGAAAATGAAGATAGTATAAGATTTATCGAAGACAGTCTTCGAGACATGTATTTGTCTGTAATAATCAATAGCCTGAAAAAAATTATTGCTAGTAAAGAAGAGGATGAAAGTGACGACTTTTTCAACACTTTAACAGATAACATTCTCCAGGACCATCAAGAGGAAGATATATCTACTATAGAAAAAGAATCTCTTTTAGAGGAAGAGGAGGAGATATTGCTAAATAACTTAGTGGCAGAAGAAGATTCTCAAGAATCAGAGGAAGTAAATTACAAGGCAAAAGCGTCCACGTCTAATATAAAAACAAAAACCATATATATCCCGTTTTCTACCTACGTAGATATTGAAGATTTTATGAACCCTGCACTTTATGGTAGTGCAAAGCAAGAAGGGTATAATTTTTTACCTACAAACAACGATCATTTCCCACTTTTAGATACAGTATTTTTTGATAGTATGTACTTTTTTCAAGAAGATCTCTATTGCCACCTGTTAGGTTATAAAGTGCATGAAATTCTCTTTTCTGTTCATAACAATGAATCACAAAAACTTTCTGTAGCACAAAATAACCTATATAAGTCACAAGTTAAAGTTAGACACAATTCAGGACAAAAGGAAAATAAGCTACCGTTAGCGGTGCATATTAAGGTGCCTGTAATTATAGGGGAGTATGATGTTGAAATAAGCTTAAAACGAGCCTTGGATTTAGAAGAAAGAGTAGTTAATATTAAAGAATTAACAAAGGATATTCAATTGGCTTCGTGTAAATTCATACCTTCTTCTTTCGAGCAATCCAATGAAGAAGGTGTCCAACAAGCAACGAGAGGAAAGCTATTAATAGAAGGGACTATTATACAAAGAATTGAATATACCGTGTTGTCGGACAGCGAGGAAAGGCTAAGAAAAGAAGATTTACCACCTGAATCGTCTAAGGTGCAACAAAATGCTGTA
>NZ_JBAEAP010000641.1:0-2177 GCF_056205495.1 Psychrobacillus sp.
ATAGAATACTTAGTAATTGATGAAGCAGATGAAATGTTAAACATGGGCTTCCTTGAACAAGTAGAATCTATTATAAAACTGCTTCCTAAAAAACGTACGACTATGCTATTCTCTGCAACCTTGTCACAGGAGATAAAAACGTTGAGCGGCAGATATATGAATGATGCGGTATCAATAGAAATAGACGCAGCTGAAGAAGATGCGCCTAAAATTGAGCATTTAAAATATATAGTGAAAGATGACCAGAAGCTAGCCTTTATAGAAAAGCTGACGATTACAGAAAATCCGGATAGCTGTATTGTATTTTGCCGGACAAAAGAGCGTGTAGATCAATTAGTAGACGCATTAGACAATAAAGGCTATACGGCAGATAAGATTCACGGTGGTATGATGCAGGAAGATCGCTTTGAGGTAATGGATGATTTCAGAAAAGGTGAGTTCCGTTATTTGATTGCTACGGATGTCGCAGCACGTGGTATTGATATTGAAGATATTACGCACGTAGTACATTATGATGTGCCGTTAGAGCAAGAAAGCTATGTACATCGTACAGGTAGAACCGGAAGAGCTGGCAGAAGCGGAAAATCGATTATGCTTGCGACTCCTCATGAAGACAAATTTGTAAAAGAGATTGAAGCATTTATTGGCTTTGAAATTCCAACTGGTCGTGAAATTACGTCAGAAATGGTTGCTCAAAACAGAGCAGCGTTTGATTTGAAGATGCAGGAGCAGCCAGAAGCTAAGAAATCAAAAGGCGAGCAGCTGAATGTTAATATTACTAAGCTATATTTCAATGGTGGTAAGAAAAAGAAAATCAGAGCGGTAGACTTCGTAGGGACAATAGCCAAAATCGAGGGAGTTTCTGCTGACGACATCGGTATTATTACTATTCAAGATAACGTTTCATACGTTGAAATTCTGAATGGTAAAGGACCTCTAGTATTGAAAAAAATGAGAAACACAACGATTAAAGGTAAGCTTTTAAAAGTCCATATTGCGCATAAATAAGATATTTAATAGAAAACGAAAACTACCTCTAGAGAGTAATCTCGAGGTAGTTTTTTTGTTTGAATTAAAGGTTAGGAAGTTCTTCTAATTCTTTTTACATACTCTATAAAAAAGATTATATTATTTAAATAAAAGTATCTCTTTTGAATACGGGTTGAACGTATACACTAGTGTTTGTGAATCTTTAAGAACAGTAATTCTATAAACTTCTTTGCCAACGTCATGATCCATTACTTTCTTATGAGCACTTTCCACTCCCGTTACATTATATTCCTTCTCTATTATTTCCTTAGCTTCGTCATACGTATAATTAGGACTAGTCCATTCAAATAGAATAAACATACCCACTATTATAGCCATAAAAATAGTGGCCAATTTAAAAACAAGGTGTTGTCTATCTTTAAGATATAAGATAAATACGCCGGAAAATAATACTAAAAAGGTGATAATTGGGAAGAAAACAAGATTTAAATACGGAATAGCAAATGCGTAAGCAACGGTTCTATTATAAAAATAAAAAGAGCATAAGCTTGCGATAAGGAAGTAAAAAATCAAAATAAATATAGATTTTCTATTCATGATTTTTTTCTACTCCTTCTATATGAATTTTTCTGAGTTCCCTGATGAGTGAATATAATAGCTTAGATTTTAATGGATTAACTTTTATCATCTAACTTTTTCAATACGGCATCTAACTTTTGGTTTATTATTTGTTTTTCTTTAGTTGAGCTTCTTAACCTTTTAATAACGATAAAAATAATAGCAATAACCAGGACAATAAAGATTAAAAATATTAAAGTCGCTAAAACATCATCCAAATTCAAAGCCAATAATTACACCCCCTAAATGCATTTACTCGTTCTATTCACATATGCCAATTTTCAGTAACGTCTTGTAATTACTTGTTTATTTTCCTCCAAACCAATGATGCCATAAGAAGCAGAACTCCCACTGACGCTCCAATCAGTTGGTCTACTAGAAGTTCATTCGTTCTAAAATAACGAATGACAAAAGTTCCACCGAAAATACCAATCATTGTTAGCGATAATTGAATAAAGTAAGTATTTATTTTAATAGTCAATTCCCCCAGCAACATACTATTTAATATTTTAACATAAATATCCAACTGGAATGGTTATCACCTTATTTTTCGAACAACCGACAAGCAA
>NZ_JBAEAP010000642.1:0-28929 GCF_056205495.1 Psychrobacillus sp.
CCATCCTGAAGTTGCAATCCTTTGAATTGGTCGAATTTCAGAAAAACCTGTAATAAAAAATAGTGAAATTGTAGCTGCTCCTGAGTTAGCATTATCATTGAGCTTTGATCATCGCATGATCGATGTTGCCACTGCCCAACATGCGTTGAACCATATAAAACGTTTATTAAGCAGTCCAGAATTATTATTAATGGAGGCGTAAAAAATGGTAGTAGGAGATTTCCCGATTGAAACAGATACTTTAGTAATAGGTTCAGGTCCTGGAGGATATGTAGCTGCAATTCGTGCTGCACAAACAGGGCAAAAGGTAGTAGTTGTAGAGAAAGAACATATCGGTGGAGTATGCTTAAACGTAGGGTGTATCCCTTCTAAAGCGCTAATCTCAGTTGGTCACCGTTTTGAACAAGCAAAACACTCAGATGACATGGGTATCACGGCATCTGATGTTAAAATTGACTTTTCAAAAGCACAAGCTTTCAAAGAAAGTGTTGTGAAAAAATTAACTAGCGGTGTTTCCGGATTATTAAAAGGTAACAATATTGAAGTGGTTTCTGGTGAAGCTTACTTTGTTGATGCAAATACAGTTCGTGTAATGGATGAGAAGTCTGCACAAACTTATACTTTTAAACATGCGATAATCGCTACTGGATCTCGTCCAGTAGAAATTCCAACATTTAAATATACAAAACGTGTTATTAACTCAACTGGTGCTTTAAATCTTCAAGAGGTACCTGAAAAATTAGTAGTAATTGGTGGAGGGTACATTGGAACTGAGTTAGGTTCTGCATATGCTAACCTAGGTTCACAAGTTACAATTATCGAAGGCGGAGACGATATTTTAGCTGGCTTCGAAAAACAAATGACTACTATTGTTAAAAAAGGCTTGAAGAAAAAAGGCGTAGATATGGTAGTAAAAGCATCTGCAAAAGGTGTTGAAGAGTCTGATACTGGCGTAGTCGTAACTTATGAAGTTGGTGGAGAAGAGAAAAAAGTGGAAGCTGACTATGTATTAGTTACAGTTGGCCGCCGCCCTAACACCGATGAAATTGGTTTAGAAGAGCTTGGTATTAAATTTGCAGAACGCGGATTAATCGAAGTAGATAAGCAATGTCGCACTAGCATTAGCAATATCTTTGCTATCGGTGATGTAGTAGCTGGTCCTCAGCTTGCTCACAAAGCATCTTATGAAGGTAAAGTAGCTGCTGAGGCGATTGCTGGTCAATCATCTGTTGTAGATTATCTTGCAATCCCAGCTGTTTGCTTCACAGATCCAGAGCTAGCTACAGTTGGTTTATCTGAAGCACAAGCAAAAGAACAAGGATTTGATGTAGCAGCTGGTAAGTTCCCATTCGGAGCTAACGGTCGTGCACTTGCTCTTAACGCTACAGAAGGCTTTGTAAAACTTGTTTCACGTAAAGAAGATGGTTTATTACTTGGCGCTCAAATCGTAGGTCAAGGTGCATCTGACATGATCGCTGAACTAGGTTTAGCAATTGAAGCTGGTATGACGGTTGAAGATATCGCTATGACTATTCATGCACATCCAACGCTTGGAGAAATTGCAATGGAAGCTGCAGAAGTAGTAATGGGTCACCCAATCCATATTCTATCTAAATAATAAGTAGGTCGATAAAACCGTGTAGAAATACTCTACACGGTTTTCTTTTTGACTGTTAGAATGGAAATAGAAGGGATATGGTGATTATATTGAAACTTACAACTTGGTTATTACCCGCAGCACTAACTTTTTTACTAGTAGGATGTAATGCAGAAACAACGGAAGTTCAAAAAGAACTTGGAGAAAAAAATGAAGTTAATAAAGAAACGGTAGAAACAAAGCCGGAAGAAACTGAAAAAGTGGAAGAAATAGAGCCTGTAGAGGAAGTTATAGAGGAAGAACCTGTATCGGAAATAAAGTATGAAATTAATGAGGTGAATTGGACGATAAAACCAATTGCAGATGCGAATCCTAAGGCTGTGCTTTTAACGATTGACGATGCTCCAGATAAATATGCTGTCGAAATGGCGAAAACATTAAAAGAACTTGACGCACCAGCTATCTTTTTTGTGAATGGTCATTTCATAGATTCAGAGGAAGAACAAGCTAATTTAAAAGAAATATACGATTTAGGTTTTTCTATTGGAAATCACACTCAAACACACGCGAACTTAAAAAATAGCAGTGAAGAACAGCAACAAGAAGAAATAATTAAAGTAAACGAGACGGTAGAAGCAGTGATCGGTGAGAAGCCTAAATTTTTCAGAGCTCCTTTTGGTGTAAATACTGATTTTAGTAAGTCCTTGGTTCACCAAGAAGGAATGGTCTTGATGAATTGGACATATGGATACGATTGGGAGAAAAAATATATGGAGGCTAACAGTTTAGCAGATATTATGGTTAATACGGAGTATCTAGTAGATGGTGCAAATTTGCTAATGCATGATCGAGAATGGACCGCAGCAGCTCTTTCGAAAATTGTAGAAGGCTTACGAGCAAAAGGATACGACTTGATTGATCCGAAAACTATTAAAACTATAGAATAATTTTTCGCCTCTAGTTCTAGAGAAGTTAGAGTATTGACAAAATACCTCGAGATATAAATCTTTTGAGGTATTTTGTTGTTTGGAATGATATTTAGGTAAATTTCTCTAATCTAGTTTTTAGATGCTACATTAAGTTTCTTATATGAAAATACTAGTTGATTGGAGGTCATGTCGGCGGAAAGCTTCCGCCTGGAACGAAATCATCCGATTCCTTCCAAATAAGCAAACTGCTTTTCTACTCATGGACATACTAAAAGAGAAGGCGTAAAATTATTTCTATTATCAGCTTTTATGGAGGTGAAACTTTAAAAGAATAAACTTTTAAAGTACATAATGAACAAAATAAAAAAAGTAGGTCGAATAATTTTTCAAGTAATTATTCTTTATTTATTCTCTACTCTAGGATCTTTTATAGTGGAATTATTGCCATTTTCCTTTCCTGGAAGTATTGCTGGATTATTAATACTATTAGCGTGCCTCCTGCTAAAAATAATTCCAGCCAATCTTATAAAAGATGGGGCTGGTTTTTTACTTGCATTTCTTGCCTTATTCTTTGTGCCGGCGACCGCCGGGATAATGGATTACCCTCAGTTAGCCTCGTTAAAAGGGGTTTTTATAATAATCGCTTTAATAATTAGCACAATGTTTACTATTGTAGTAGCAGGAAAGGTATGTCAATACTTTGAAAGTAAAATAGTAGGGGAGGATTTGAAATGATTGCTCTAGCGATGGTAATTGGTACAATCATTATTTTTATAGGGATGACTTTTCTCTATAGAAGATTCACCTATCCTTTACTATTACCTATTTTAACTACTACGATTATCCTTGTAGTAGCATTAAGTTTTTCAGGAGTTTCTTATGATACATATATGTCAGGTGCCAAGTGGATTGATGCAATGCTTGGACCAGCGGTAGTAGGGATGGCTTACCCTTTATATATACAGCGAGAAAAAATTATAAAAAACAAGGTGACGATTATATTAGGTGTTACTGTAGCAATGATTTCTGGACTCATTAGTATTGCTATAATAGCTAAACTTATGTCTTTTGAGGAGTTTCTTCAAAAATCCTTGTTACCAAAGTCTATTACTTCTCCAATTGCCATGCCTATTAGTGAATCAATCGGGGGTATTCCAACTTTGACAGCAGTTTTTGTAATTTTAGCTGGTTTAATAGGAGCATTAACTGGACCGTTTCTCTTTAAACTATTTCATATAGATACCGCAATCAGCAGAGGGATATCTATAGGCAGTGCATCGCATGGCATCGGCTTATCTAAGCTTTCCGAGTATGGAGAAGAGACGATGACGATGGGGTCAGTGGCAATGACTCTTAGTGCTATTTTAGGGGCTTTTATATGTCCAATATTTGCCTTTTTGATGTTTTGATTCTATTAAAAAACAGACTTTGACGTTAGCAGTCAAGAGTCTGTTTTTGATTGGAGTGAAAATATTAATTTACTAAATAATAGCCTGATGCTCTTTAATAACATGGATCATTTCCAATGTGTCGTCTTCTGGACCTTGTACTGGCAAGCCTGCCTCTAGGTTCATCAAGATATAGTCAATGTTACCTTGAGTAATTATTTCCCCGGGAATAAAAATAGGAATACCAGGAGGGTAGACCATCACGAATTCAGCAGAAATACGGCCGCTAGCTTCTAATAATGGAATAGATTCAGTTTCTGCGTACAATGCATCTCCAGGTGACATAGCTAAACCAGGGATGTCTGGTAGGGTTACAGCTGATTCTACTATTGTTGCTGCAGATTCATATGCCACTACCATTCTCGATAATGCATTAACAAGCATGTCTACTTCTTTTTTTGTATCTCCTAGCGTAATCAGGCAAAGGATATTATATAAATCAGAAAGCTCTACCTCAATATTCGCTTTTTCTCTAAGCCAAATCTCAGCTTCAAATCCAGTGATTCCTAAATTTTTAACGCTAATTAGTAGCTTGGTTGGATCCATATCGTAAGTAGCGGAGGATTGTAATATTTCTCTTCCTACACAATGGATATGTTCAATTTCATTTATACGTTTACGAGTTTCCTCAGCAATTTCAATTGCTTCGCCTATTAAATCCTCTCCATGTATAGCTAGCTGTCTTCTAGCAGTATCTAGAGAAGCTAAAAGAGGATAGGATGTAGAAGTCGTTGTAAGCATGGAAAGGATTGATTGTACCCTTTTTGCTGAAACTAATCCTTCTCTTACATTCAGGACGGAGCTTTGAGTCATAGAACCTCCAAGTTTGTGTACAGATGTCGCGGCCATATCAGCACCGGCAGACATTGCCGAAATAGGGAGGTCATTATGAAAGTGGATATGTACGCCATGGGCTTCATCCACTACTACAGGGATACCGTGCGCATGAGAAATATCTACAATTCTCTTTAAATCGGCCGCTAGACCAAAATAGGTTGGGTTGATAACAAGTAAACCCTTAGCATCTGGATGTGCTTCTATTGCTTTTTCTACGGATTCCACAGAAATACCATGGGAAACACCAAGTTCTTTATCTACCTCCGGATGTATAAATACGGGTATAGCACCTGCAAATACAATGGCAGACATAATAGATTTATGAACATTTCGTGGAACAAGGATCTTATCCCCAGGTCCACAAATAGTAAGGATCATTGTCATAATAGCTCCACTCGTACCTTGAACAGAGAAAAAGGTTTCATCTGCTCCAAAAGCTTCTGCAGCTAGATGTTGAGCTTTTTTGATGGCTCCTTTTGGAGAATGTAGGTCATCTAATGGAGCTATATTGATTAAATCAATTGAAAGTACATTATCTCCAACAAACTCTCGAAATGCAGGGTCCATCCCTTTCCCTTTCTTATGACCAGGAATGTGGAACTGAATTGGATGACGATTTCGATGCTTCAATAAAGCATCGAAGATAGGAGTTTCTAATTGTGACAACGCTTATACCACCTCTAATTAAATTTTTGTGCATGTAAACGATTCTAGTAATTATTAATAGAGACGTTGATGCAATTTTAAAAACAAAAGAATTATAGCATTTAAGGAAATTTATTACTATAAAAATAATTCAAAATTATTAAGATGCATTAATTTTGCTGGACAAATAGAAAAGAAATCGAGAGGTTTGCTTCTACAAGCATTTTAAAAGTCATTTGTTTTTAAAAACATTTTATAATGAAGAACAGTTAACAAGCATTTAAGCAGTAAACGATAACCTTATACAAGCTTGTATGTTTTTCCTACGGACATGTCTTGTTAGAGTCTTCTAATACATACATAACCTACTTTAAGGATTTAAAACGGCTCATTTAAAATTCTATCCTTTAATAGATCGATTGAATCCTAATTAGATTTTCTTTACACTACTATAAAGGGAGGGGATTAGTTTGTCATTTCAAACAAGGGTTACAGATCTATTAGGAACAAAATATCCTATAGTACAAGGTGGACTAGCGTATCTTGCGTATTCGGATCTTTGCATTGCGGTGTCAGAAGCGGGTGGCTTAGGGCAGATAACTGCTATGAGTCTTTTAACACCGGAGGAGCTACGTCAAGAGATTGCTAAAGTGAGAGAACATACAAATAATCCTTTTGGCGTAAACTTTGCTATTGGGCAAACAGGTAGACCTTATGAACATATGCTTCAAGTCGCTATAGAAGAAAACGTTCCAGTAGTTTCAATGACTGGAGGCAATCCTGCACCAATTTTAAATGCCCTGGCTAAGACTGATATTAAAAAGTTGGTATTAGTCGCTTCCAAGCGGCAGGCTCTAAAAGCAGAACAGCTAGGAGCAGATGCTGTGATGGTTGTAGGGCAAGAGGGTGGAGGTCACTTAGGGAGAGATGATATTGGAACTATGGTGCTTATCCCACAAGTAGTGGATGCTGTTTCATTACCTGTCATTGCATCTGGAGGCATTGGAGATGGGCGAGGCTGGATGGCTGCTCATGCTCTTGGAGCGGAAGGAATAGAAATGGGGACTCGTTTTATCGCAACAAAGGAATGTATCCATGCATCGGAAGCATATAAAAATGCCATATTATCAAAAGAGGAAACAGATACAGTTGTTATTAAAAAAGAGCTAGGGTCCCCAGCAAGGGCAATACGTAATAGTTGGACCGAAACTATTTTGGCTATGGAAAAGGAAAATCCAACATATGAGCATTTAAAGCATCATATTAGTGGAGAAGCCAACAAGCAATTTATTTATAACGGTTTTGAAGACCAAGGATTTGCATGGGCTGGGCAAGTGATAGGGATGATTCATGACATTCCTACAACGAAAGAGCTCATCGACAGAATGGCAGCTGAGGCACTAGATATACGAAAAAAATGGAATTTATAGGAGAGTTGAAAATGGAATACACATACCCTTTTTCGTTAGATTGGTCTACAAAAGAGATAGTAGACGTAGTAGAGTTTTTTGAAGCAATTGAAAATGCTTATGAAAAAGGCATAAAGCGAGAAGAACTGATGAATAAATATCGTCGCTTTAAAGAAATAGTTCCGTCTATAGCGGAAGAAAAAACATACTTTCGGGAGTTTGAAAAAGAAAGTGGATATGCAAGTTTCCCAATTATAAAAAAAATGAAAGAACAAACTAACGAAGCAATTATAAAGGGATAAAGTAATCCCTCCTAACAAGGAGGGAAAGCTTGTCTTATTTTATATTGGTCATAGTTTTGTAAATGGGAAGAAGTTTTTCAAAAGTATCTTCCACTAAGTCGAATAATTCTTTTTCTGTTAACTTAACAGCTTCTTCTTTAGGTATATGACGTCCAACTAAAAATTCACCCTTTTTAACATCTCTCAGACGCGTTAGAAGCTCTTCTACACCATCTTGATTAACTTCCCTTAAGGAAAAGGCTTCTGGCTTCATATGCTCCCCAGAAACGATAAACTCATCTGGTAGCTTTTTAAATAAACTCATCTGTTGCAGCAAACGCTCTGCAATTGCAACTTTATCTGGTGCTTCATAAATAACTGCTACTATGATAAATAAATGCGTACCCCATAAGCCGATTTGAAAATGAGGCAAAGCCTTGTAACCACGTTTGTAAGGAGCAAAAGCTACCCAACTATCCTTTGGAGGGTTAACTGATCGACGAGCGTGCTTAGCTACATGACTAAAAAATTCATCTCCAAGAACACCAGAAAAATAAAGGCTATATTGTTTACCAAGTTCTTCAAACTTAGGTCGAACATTCTCTATAAGAGCAGTCATTCTATTTTCTAATCCTTCAATTTGAAACACTTCAAAATCTTTTTCTTGCCAAAAAGTTTTACTCATATATTAACTCCTTTCAATTTCTATGTTTATTTTAGCGGATTTTTGGGTAAAAATCTTGTAAGCAGTATTTATTAACACAAATCGATTTGTAGCATAATGTAAGAATAAAGTTCTGAATATTAAGATAAAATGATTATGGAGAGGTGTTAACTATGAAACAGGTTGTGCATATAATTCGTAAATATGATATGGAAAAGGAAAAAATTCAAACATTGAAATTGGAAATGGATTATCAATTAGCTACTTTATACGATGCAATGCAGGATGGAGACCAAGAAGTAATTAGTGAGGCGAAGATGCGATTAACAGAGCTTCATCAGTCACTGGATGAACTAAATGCGTTTACTTAAGTTGTCGTCACTAATAGCACCATGAAAAACACCAGCTAATCTTGAAAGACAGCCGGTGTTTTTTTCTTTATACTAAGACTAAGTATATGCAAAGCATGTATGACGGTCAGTTAACAAGGGACATAGAAGGGGTGGTAACATGGACTTACATATGCTTGATAAGTATGCAAAATCATTGATTAAACAAGCTGCGATTCAAATAAGAAGCTCATTCTCAGAGGAGTTAATTATTGAATCTAAGTCGGAAGCGAATGACTTAGTTACTAATATTGATAAAGAAACAGAAAAGTTTTTTATTAGAAACATTAAAAATGATTTTCCAAACCATCGTATATTTGGAGAGGAAGGGTTTGGAGATAAGATAGATAATTTGGATGGCTATGTTTGGATGCTAGATCCAATTGATGGGACTACTAACTTTATTCACTTCAAGAAAAACTTTGCCATATCGTTAGGTATTTACAAGGACGGCGAAGGAATACTTGGTTATATTTATAATGTTATGGATGATGATTTACTAAGTGCTGCATCGGGACAAGGGGCATATCTAAACGACGTGAGGATCCCTCGTCTTGAGAGTACGACAGTAGAGAAATCAATAATAGGGGTGAATGCTAGTTGGGTTGTACCAAATCGAATGGTGCATCACGACGGAATGATAGAGCTCGTGAAAACGTCTAGAGGAACTAGATCCTTTGGGTCTGCTGCAATTGAGATTGCCTATGTAGCCACCGGAAGATTAGATGCATATCTGTCCATGAGACTTTCACCTTGGGATATAGCTGGAGGGATGGTAGTAGCAAACGAAGTGGGAGCAGTTGTTACTAACTTATCTAACGAGCCTATAAATCTGTTAAAACAAAATTCATTTATAGTCTCTAAGCCTAATCTTCATGAGCAACTATTATCAAAATATATTATTTTAAAATAAATGAGTTTGTTTCATATAATAAAAACAATAACATACGTGAGAATATACTAGAATCTTATAAATGATATTGTCGACAACCATACAAGTAATTTCAGGTGACAAGAAATAAGAATATAAAAAAGAGGCTAGTCTTTGACGTTAGTCGCGACCAGCCTCTACTGAAGTAAAAAAAATTGATAAAATACCCAGCTATAATTATAAAAAACTTAGGTTATTTAAATTTTTCTATTCTAATAACCCTTGTTCACGCATTTTCTTTTTCGTTTTAAAGCCATATCCCATGACAACAAATAACATTGCTAAAAACAATAATGCTAACGGAATATTACGTAAAGCAATAGCGACTCCTATTAATCCCATAGACAACATTGCGCCTAAAGAAAACAAGACAAAAATCCATTTAATGTTACTCAAAACAATTACCCCCAAGAAAATAATTAAAAATATTATAACTTTAGTTCTACTTGTGTTATAATAGCACAGTTATGGACATGAAAAAAGAATATGGAGTGGAAATATGACAAAATTACGTCAAGATTTAAGAAACATAGCTATTATAGCACACGTTGACCATGGAAAAACGACATTAGTCGATCAATTATTAAAACAATCAGGAACGTTCCGTTCAAATGAACACGTTGACGAAAGAGCAATGGATTCAAACGATATCGAACGCGAGCGTGGAATTACTATATTAGCAAAAAACACAGCTGTAAATTACGAAGACAAACGCATTAACATTTTGGATACACCTGGACATTCCGATTTTGGTGGAGAAGTAGAACGTATCTTAAAAATGGTAGATGGTGTTTTACTAGTAGTAGATGCATATGAAGGTTGTATGCCTCAAACACGTTTTGTATTGAAAAAAGCATTAGAACAAAAACTAATACCAATAGTTGTAGTTAACAAAGTTGATAAAGATTCTGCTCGTCCACTAGAAGTAGTAGACGAAGTATTAGAACTTTTCATTGAGTTAGGTGCAGACGACGATCAATTAGACTTCCCAGTTGTTTATGCTTCTGGTGTTAACGGAACTGCTTCTTTAGATGCTGATCCTGCTAACCAAGAAGAAGATATGAAATGTCTATTTGAAAAAATTATTGAATCTATTCCAGCGCCAATTGATAACTCAGATGAGCCATTACAGTTCCAAGTTGCATTGCTTGACTATAATGACTATGTAGGCCGTATCGGTATCGGTCGCGTATTCCGCGGTACAATTGAAGTTGGTCAACAAGTTTCATTAATGAAATTAGATGGCAAAGTTAAAAATTACCGTGTTACAAAATTATTTGGTTTCTTCGGATTGAAACGTGAAGAAATTCAATCAGCAAAAGCTGGAGATTTAATCGCGGTTTCAGGTATGGAAGAGATTAACGTAGGGGAAACGGTTTGTCCAACAGACCATCCTGATGCTTTAATTCCATTACGTATCGATGAGCCAACGTTACAAATGACATTCTTAACAAATAACTCACCGTTTGCTGGTCGTGAAGGTAAATGGGTTACATCTCGTAAAATTGAAGAACGTCTTCGTTCGCAATTACAAACAGATGTTTCTTTACGAGTAGAAGATACAGATTCACCTGATGCTTGGGTTGTTTCTGGTCGTGGAGAACTCCACTTATCTATATTAATAGAGAACATGCGTCGTGAAGGTTTTGAGCTTCAAGTATCTAAACCTGAAGTTATTATTCGTGAAATTGATGGCAAAAAATGTGAACCGGTTGAACGCGTTCAAATTGATGTACCAGAAGACTGTGTAGGTTCAATCATTGAGTCTATGGGTACACGTAAAGGCGAAATGGTTGATATGGTTAACAGCGGAAACGGCCAAGTGCGTTTAATCTTCATGGTTCCTGCCCGTGGATTAATCGGATATTCAACTGAATTCATGTCCTTGACTAAAGGGTTCGGAATCATTAACCATACATTTGATAGCTACCAACCAGTAGTGGCAGGTCGTGTTGGTGGACGTCACCAAGGTGTACTTGTTTCTATGGAAACAGGAAAAGCAACAACTTATGGTATGATGCAAATTGAAGACCGTGGAACTCTATTCGTAGAGCCAGGTACTGAAATTTATGAAGGTATGATCGTTGGTGAAAATACTCGTGATGCTGACATCACAGTAAATATCACTAAAATGAAACAAAAAACAAATATCCGTTCAGCAAATAAAGACCAAACAAACGTTATTAAACGCCCACGTATCTTAACTCTAGAAGAAGCATTAGAATTCCTAGGTGATGATGAGTATCTAGAAGTAACACCAGAATCTATTCGCTTACGTAAAAAAATTCTTGAGAAAAGCGAACGTGAACGCGTAACGAAGAAAAAGAAAAGTGCAGATCAGGAATAGGAACTGAAAGGGTGACAAGCCTTGGAGGAACAAGATCTAGTAATGGGTAGAATGTCTTCTATCGCTAGGTTTATCTATGAAACACTGCCAAACTTTACAGTTGCAGGCTATGTTTTATTCATCGTCATATTTTTATTGTCAGTGCTAGTGTACAAGCTTGGATTTGCAAAGAAATTAAAATTTAAGCAAAATATAGTTATCTATATTTTCCTATTGTTAGGTTGCTTAATGCTGACCTTCTTAGCATTTTTCCTTCCCGTAGTGGAAGCATTGTTAGTTGCTGCATTGATATTAATCATATATAAAATACGATTAAAACTAGAAAAAAGAGGTTCGACTACTTAAGTAGGCTACTTTTAATAAATTAAATGAAGCTGGCACATAACTAGTCAACAAATTAAAAGACGTGAAATCAGAAACTTGATTTCACGTCTTTACTTTTTTTAAGGGTAACTGATTCCTCATTATAAACTCTTATTTTTTGTCGGTTATGGGTATTGAGAGGGAAGAATGCTATGAGGTGCACAATAAATCTATAAAACAAAACCCTGAACATTTTACAATGTGTAAAATGTTCAGGGTAATTGAATTGAAAAGGTGGTATTGTCAGGCCTCTTTCAATTAAAACTCATTTTCAATTAATCGAGAACTTTTGTAGGAGATATACTTACCAGTAGCTAGGCGTTCCTTCGTTTTATACTCGATTCGATCATGACATTCTTCGCACATATAAGTGTGAATAGGTCGGTTTCTTAGTTTTTTTGCTAGTGGTAAATCAGAAGAAATTTCATCAATTCGATCACATATCACACATTGCACTTTCATATACAACACTCCTACTCTAATCGAAATGCAGTTACGTATCTAATCGGATCATTCAGGTTACTTCCATCTTTTTTTATAATATGGACGGGACCATCTTCACGAAGAGGCTTGCCCTTGTGACTAAATTTAACTAGAATATCATCCATTTCATCTAAGGAAACAGTATGATTTCCTTCGCTTGTTTCAATTATTAAGTGCTTTGCCTCTTTTAATGGTTCAGCATTTTGAATAAATGGTGTTAACTCAATGCCATAAGTGTTAGAAAGCATTTTAGTCTTTTCATATTTCTTTTCTGATTTTAATGTAGGGGGATTTGTAGATCCCTCTATAATCTCACGAGACCAATGAGCTGAAGTGACCTTTGTGTATTCCTCGTCTAAATCTTTATACTCATATTTACCTTCAAAAAACTCATCTAGGTCAATTCTACGATCATCAAAAATCCACACAGTGGGATCAAGCGTTATATTAAATTTAACTGCTCCTGTAATAGGTATTATAAATTCCATGCAAATTGCCTCCTCTTAACTGTCTAATCTATATTAGTATACAGATAAAAGGTGAAATTTAAAAAGAATATTTCCTTTTCGATTAAACCTAAGCGAGAGAACACTTGCAATTTTTCCAATCAAAAGATACACTTTAGGGAGGTAAAGAACAAGAAATAATAATAATGGGGGCGTCCTCATGGATACTAATATAGAACTTTCCTATCAAGATAAAGCTTTAGTGCTCTTAAAAAAAGATGCTGAAAAAATTGCCCAATTGATAAAAGTGCAAATGGATAACTTAACAATGCCTCAATGCCCTCTTTATGAAGAGGTTTTAGACACGCAAATGTTTGGATTATCTCGTGAAATAGATTTCGCGGTAAAACTTGGACTTTTAGAAAAAAGTGAAGGCAAAGAGATTATTGCTTCACTGGAAAAAGAGTTGTCTGTTTTACACGAGATCCACACAGAAAAATAATGTTAAAACTCAAACAAGCAGACTGTTTGAGTTTTTTTCTATAAAGAAATTGAGGTCTTTCATATGAATGCTTATATAAAACGTTTTATTAAAAACTTTGACTATCCTGTTTTTTTTGTTTACATCGCTCTTTGTTTATTTGGTCTAGTAATGATATATAGTGCGAGCATGGTTTGGTCCGTTGAAAGATATGGATGGACCCCTGATTATTTCTTCAACAAGCAAAAGCTTAATTTGTTATTATCTTTGCCTGTGTTTTTTTTAGCTGCATTGTTTCCGTACAAGCATTATAAGAGTCGATTTATGATGCAGTTAATGCTTGGCGTAATGTTTATCCTACTCATTCTCGTTCATTTCATTGGAGTAGGGGGAGAAAGTGGATCCCAAAGTTGGCTGAGTTTAGGTTTTGGTAATGTACAGCCATCAGAGATTGCTAAAATCGTAATAGTCTTATACTTTGCTAGTATCTTTACGAAAAAATATCAAAATGGCACGCTAGACAAGCTAAATGAGTCTGTAGGTCCGCCTTTGTTAGTTTTAACTTTTGTGTTTGTTCTCATTATGCTTGAAACTGATGTGGGTAATACAATGATTATAAGTTTTGTAGCCATATCAGTTATTGCCGCAAGTGGCATTAAATTCAAATCATACTCCAAATTGATAGGATTAATCAGTATACTAATAGTTATTGCCTTAACTTTTATATATTTCTTAAAGGACTCTCTTCTTACAGAACGCAGGTTAGGTAGACTTGAAGCTTTTTTCAATCCTTTTGATTATGAACAGGGCTTCGGATACCAAATAGTAAATGGATATATTGCTATTGGGTCAGGTGGTCTTACAGGATTGGGTTTAGGGAATTCTAACCAAAAGTATGGATATTTACCAGAGCCACATACAGATTTTATCATGGCCATTATTGCTGAGGAGTTAGGCTTGGTAGGTGTTCTGATTGTGTTATGCGGTTTGTTCTTCCTAGTGTTTAAGGCGATAATGATTAGTATAAAAACTAGAGATCCTCAGGCTAGAATGATAGCTGCTGGAATCGCAAGTATCATAGGGTTTCAAACATTTGTCAACCTTGGCGGTATGCTTGGAATAATCCCGCTTACTGGTGTACCACTTCCTTTTATAAGTTATGGGGGGACCTCCATCATTATCTTATCTGCTGCCATTGGTATACTGATGAATGTGTCAATGTTTGTTAAACTTGAAAAGACTAAATCATAAGGAGTGTGCAATGGGATGAATAATATTAAAAAAATAGTAGTAGCAAATAGAGGCGAGATTGCTATTCGTATATTTCGTGCTTGTACCGAGTTAAATTTGCGTACCGTAGCTATTTATTCAAAAGAAGATAGCGGTTCCTTCCACCGCTTTAAATCAGATGAGTCTTACTTGGTGGGTAAAGATAAAAAACCTATTGATGCTTATCTAGACATTGAAGATATTATTCGCATTGCAAAAGAAAGTAAGGCCGATGCTATACATCCAGGCTATGGTTTTCTATCAGAAAACGTAGAGTTCGCTAAAAGATGTGAAGAAGAAGGCATTATTTTTATTGGTCCAACATCTAAGCATTTAGATATGTTTGGAGATAAGGTAAAGGCACGTGAACAAGCTGTAAAAGCTGGAATTCCTGTTATACCGGGAAGTGATGGACCACTAGAAGACTTGGAATCCATTCGTGATTTTGGTAAAAAGCATGGCTACCCTCTAATGATTAAAGCTTCTCTTGGTGGTGGTGGTCGTGGAATGCGAGTAGTACAAACTGAGGAAGATCTTGAGAGCGCTTACGATAGAGCAAAATCTGAAGCAAAAGCGGCTTTTGGCTCTGATGAGGTTTACGTAGAAAAGTGTGTATATGAGCCAAAGCATATTGAGGTGCAAATTTTAGGAGATAAAGAAGGAAACCTAATCCATCTATACGAGCGAGATTGTTCTATTCAACGTAGGCATCAAAAGGTTGTAGAGATTGCTCCTTCTAATTCATTAAGTCCTAAGTTAAGAGATGAAATATGTCAGGCAGCTGTAAAATTGATGAATAATGTAGGTTATATAAATGCAGGTACTGTAGAATTTTTAGTGACGGATGATGAATATTATTTTATCGAAGTAAACCCACGCATCCAGGTAGAACATACGATTACAGAAATGATTACGGGAATAGATATTGTTCATGCTCAAATAAAAATAGCAGATGGGATCCCTTTAAATGCTCCTGAAATGGGTATACCTGACCAAGCAGACATTCTGTTATTTGGTTTTGCAATTCAATCGCGTGTAACTACTGAGGATCCTTTGAATAATTTCATGCCAGATACAGGTAAATTAGCCGTTTATCGTTCAGGAGGAGGATTTGGGGTCCGTCTAGATGCAGGTAATGGCTTCCAAGGTGCGATTATTTCTCCTTATTATGATTCTTTGCTAGTAAAAGTTTCCACATGGGGAATGTCATTTAAAGAAGCAGCAGCAAAAATGGATCGGAATTTACAAGAATTCAGGATCCGTGGTATTAAAACAAACATACCATTCCTAGAAAATGTAGTTAAACACCCTTCGTTCCTGTCAGGGAAATTTAATACAAGTTTCATAGATTCTACACCTGAATTATTCCTGTTTCCTAAACGAAAGGATCGAGGGACTAAACTATTAAATTACATTGGTAATGTAACGATTAATGGGTTTCCAGGTATAGAGAAAAAGATTAAACCAGAGTTCGGCTCGGTAAGAAAGCCAAGTTTCGATTTATCCTCTAACCCACCAGCAGGGACAAAAGATATTTTAGATCAGCGAGGCGTTGATGGTCTGATTCAGTGGGTAAAGGAGCAGAAGGATGTTCTATTGACAGATACGACATTCCGAGATGCCCACCAGTCTTTACTTGCAACTCGAGTTCGCTCTTTCGATATGTTTAATATTGCCAAAGAATCTGCACATGGTATGCATAATCTTTTCTCCTATGAAATGTGGGGAGGAGCAACGTTTGATGTAGCTTATCGTTTCCTTAAGGAAAATCCTTGGGACCGCTTGATCAAAATGCGTGAAATGATCCCAAACACTTTATTTCAAATGCTATTCCGAGGAGCAAATGCAGTAGGCTATAAAAACTATCCTGATAATGTGATTCGTGAATTTATAGCAAAATCTGCTGAAGCAGGAGTAGACGTATTCCGAATATTTGATAGCCTTAACTGGATAAAAGGAATGGAAGTAGCGATTGATGCTACGCGTCAATCCGGTAAGATTGCAGAGGCAGCTATTTGTTACACTGGAGACATTTTAAATGACTCTAGAGACAAATATACCGTTCAATACTATAAAGATATGGCAAAAGAGTTAGAGGCTTTAGGGGCACATATTTTAGCGATTAAGGATATGGCAGGATTATTAAAACCGGAAGCAGCATATCGTTTAGTGTCAGAATTAAAAGAAAGCGTAGATATTCCAATACATCTACATACACATGATACAAGTGGAAATGGTATTTATACTTATGCCAAAGCAATTGATGCTGGGGTAGATATTGTAGATACAGCACTTGGAACTATGGCTGGATTAACATCACAACCTAGTGCTAGTAGCTTAAGCTATGCAATGCAGGGATCTGGTCGCAATGTTATTGGTAATGTCGAAGCATTTGAAAAACTTTCTAGTTACTGGGAAGATGTTCGTAAATATTATCAAGACTTTGAAAGCGGCATGATTAGCCCGCATTCTGAAATATATGTCCATGAGATGCCTGGAGGTCAATATAGCAATCTTCAGCAGCAAGCTAAGGCTGTAGGACTAGGGGATAGATGGGAAGAAGTAAAATCGATGTATTCACGAGTAAATCTTTTATTTGGTGACATCGTAAAGGTTACCCCTTCGTCTAAAATTGTTGGAGATATGGCTTTATTTATGGTTCAAAATAATCTAGATGAGCTATCCGTCGTAACGAGAGGGAAGAAAATTGACTTCCCAGACTCTGTTATCGAATTTTTTGAAGGATATATCGGACAACCACATGGTGGTTTCCCTGAAGAGCTTCAAAAAGTGGTTTTAAAGGATCGTGAACCTATTACAGTGAGACCAGGTGAACTATTAGAGCCAGTAGACTTTAATGCTGTTAAAGAGCTTCTATTCAAGAAATTAGAGCGTCCAGTAAATAGTCAGGAAATATTAGCTTATACTTTATATCCAAAGGTGTTTGATGAGTACTGTGCAACTGAGAAAAACTTCGGTGACGTTTCGGTTCTTGATACGCCTACTTTCTTGTATGGAATGAGACTGGGTGAGGAAATAGAGGTAGAAATAGAGGTTGGTAAAACCTTGATCATTAAACTAGTTTCGATTAGTAAATCAGACAAAGAAGGAAATAGAACTATCTATTTCGAGCTCAACGGCCAACCACGGGAAATAACTATCCAGGATATGAACATGGAAGTTAGTAGTTTTTCTAAGCTTAAAGCTGAACCGTCCAATGAAAGCCACATTGGCGCTACTATGCCAGGAACTGTATTGAAAGTAGAGGTTGCCACGGGTGATCAAGTAAGACGTGGTCAGCATCTAATTATTACAGAGGCAATGAAAATGGAGACGACCGTCCAAGCACCATTTGATGGTATTGTTAAAGCTATCCATGTAGGAGCAGGAGAAGCAATCGCAACCGGTGATTTATTAATTGAAATGGAAAAATAATAAGTAAAATAGCTCGAAGGTAATCAGAAGTAAAATTTATGATATATAAGACTGTAGACAAACACTGTGAATTATGGTGTTTGCCTACAGTCTCTTTTTTTAGGAGATAAAGTTGATTATCCGATGCGAGCGAATCTTCTATAGGGTATTAAGTAAGCTGGTAATCCATTGGGTTCTCAGTCTATATATGTCTTTTTAAGTTGACCTATGAAAAAAACGTAAGCATGCTAGAAGGATACTAGTCTGCTTACGTTTTTTTTAAGAAAAGAAGAATCTTATTGCTAAGTCTATTTTACTTCTGTATTTCTAGTTACTTGTTTTACTTCTCGATAACAATAATATGAGATAACATAACAAACCAAATAAAAGAGAAATAAATAAAGAATGAAGTAAGGCGATATAAAGATTTAATTTAGTTAATACTACAACCATACCTGTAACTACTTGGCAGGATACAAGTATGAGGGCAATAATCCAGCCCCAGTAGATAGCTCGTTGATCCTTATAATTCTTGATGACATGAATAGCAATGATTAATATCCAGATAAAGATTAGGCCAGCAGCTGCTCTATGTCCCATTTGAACCCATTCATACATATTGGTTGGTAAGGCAAAGCTATCATTGTTACATAGTGGCCAGTCATTACAGATTAAACTTGACTCGGTATGACGAACTAATGCCCCCGTGTATATAACAATGTAGGAATATAAGGCTACGCCAATGGTATGAAATCTAAGTGTCTTACCGATTTTAATCTTATCAGTATCAAATTTTCTGTCTACCTCGAAAATTAGAAGTGTCAAAAGTAATACTGCTGCAAAAGAAATAAGGGAAATCCCAAAATGAAGTGCGAGGATAAAGTCGCCCTGTCCCCATTTAACTTGAGCGGCTCCGATTAATGCTTGCAACACAAGGAAAAAGAAAGCCATAAATGATAAGAACTTAGTCTCACGAACATGACCCAATGCGCGCCAAGCCCATACGGATAATGCTACAATTAATATTCCAACTGCCCCTGTTACTAGGCGATGTGAAAACTCAATTAAAACTTCTGCGGTAATTACATCTGGTATAAGCTGTCCATTACAGCCAGGCCAATGTCTACCACAACCCATGCCGCTGTCAGTCTTTGTAACAAGTGCGCCACCTAAAAGAATTAGGAGCATACCAATTGTTGATGCTACAGCTAGCCATTTTAAATATTTGTTTATATGCAATACGTCACCTACTTTATGTATATATTGCTCGCTTAATAAAAGCGGTATCTGCTACTAGATAATATCGAAACCTGAGCAAAAATACAATGTAAAACAAAGAAACACTTAAATAAGACAAACTCTATTCACAAATTGTTCATAAAATCGTTAATTAGTATTCACACATGAGGGGGGCAAATGATTTACTATTGATATGTTCAGTTTAGAAACATAAATTACTAGTACTATTATGCGAAAATTCTATTCGGTGTAGAAATATGTTATAGTTTTCGCTATAGTATTAGATAGCGGAATATGCTTACAACTTTGAAAGGAGGGTGCAGCATGTCAAATGGTCATACTATAACCGCTACGACTGAAACGGAGAGAGATCCTGTAACTTCATCTTTTTTGAAAGACTTCCTTTCATTGATTAAGATTGGCATAGTAAATTCTAACCTAGTTACAACTTTTACAGGTCTATGGTTAGCTTTCCAGTTTACTAATACAAATTTTCTTCACGAGCTAGATTTGTTGTTTTTTACGCTTTTTGGGTCAGCATTAATAATTGCAGGTTCAGCTGCAATGAACAATTTTATCGATCGTGATATCGACCCAGTGATGAAAAGTAAGACAAGCAGACCAACTGTTACAGGTAGATTTAACCCGACGGCCGTGCTGATTACTTCTTTCACGTTTATAGTTGTAGGTGAGGTCTTCTTATTTATGGCATCTACTTCTGCAGGTATATGGGGATTAGCTGGTATAATAAGCTATGTCGTTTTATACTCTATGTGGTCGAAAAGAAAGCATGTCAGTAACACGATTGTTGGTAGTATTTCTGGTGCAATCCCACCGGTAATTGGTTGGGCGGCAGTGGAGCCAGGTTTAAGTGTAGGGGCATTAGGTTTATTTTTAATCATGTTTGCTTGGCAACCACCACATTTCTATGCCTTGGCCATGAAACGTGCGGAAGAATACCGAGCAGCTAATATTCCAATGCTACCTGTAGTAAAAGGTTTCAAGCGAACGAAGGTCTCCATGTTACTCTGGGTGATTTTATTATTCCCACTTCCACTATTTTTAATGGAACTAGGAACAGCTTTTGTTGTACTTGCAACTGCGTTAAACATTGGATGGCTAGTTTTAGCTGTTAAAGGGTTTAAAGTAGAGGACGATATTAAATGGGCGACTAAAATGTTCGTTTATTCATTGAACTATATGACAATTCTATTTGTATCAATGATTATCTTCTCTATGTTTGTTTAATTTTTGGGATTCTTTCTTAGTCAACAAGAATTCATATAGAAGAACCACAGTCCAAAAGTACTTGAAAACAATAATGAAAGAGGGGTTTGATTTAGCTATGATGAAAGGGCTTAAAAAATGGCGACTTTTTTCACTGTTAGCAGCTCTTACGATTTTTCTGTCGGGTTGTGGCGAAGAATATTTATCAACGCTATCACCTGCGGGAGAAGTCGGAAGAGATCAATTTAATCTATTACTACTAGCATCAGCTATTATGGCATTAGTTATTATAGTAGTAGTGATAATTTATGTAATTGCTCTAACGAGATATAGTCGCAAAAAAGTTGGAGAAGATGTGATTCCTAAACAAGTTGAAGGAAGTCACACACTTGAAATTATTTGGACAGTTATTCCAATTATACTTTTAGTTATTCTTGCAATTCCAACAGTTTATTACACTTATAAGCACGCAGATGTTGCTGCTATGGATCAAGTGGATGAAGAAGGAAACAAAACAAACCTAACAGTAAATGTAACTGCAAAGTTATACTGGTGGGAATTTGAGTATCCGGACTTAGGTATAGTAACTGCACAAGAACTAGTAGTTCCTACAGATGAGCAAGTATTCTTCAATTTGAAGGCTGCTGATGTAAAACACTCATTCTGGATTCCATCAATCGGTGGTAAATTAGATACAAACGTTGAAAACGTAAACAAATTCTACTTAGTTTTCGATAAAGAGTCAGCAGGCTTAGAAGATGGAGTTTTCTACGGAAAATGTGCTGAATTATGTGGACCATCTCATGCTTTAATGGACTTTAAAGTAAAATCAATGAATCGTGAAGATTTTAATGAGTGGGCTGAAGCAATGAAAACCACTGTACATACTGCAGAAGGTGATCTTGCTCAACAAGGGGAAGAATTATTCCAATCAGCTACTTGTATCGGATGTCACGCAATAGGTGGCGAAGGTATGTCTGGTCAAATGGGTCCAAGCTTAGCTACTTTTGGAGATCGTAACCGTGTTGCAGGCTTCATGGACCACACGAAAGAAAATGTAAAAAATTGGATCAAGGATCCTCAAGAGTATAAACCAGGCAATATAATGCCACAACCAGAACAATTAAATGGCGGTGAACCATTTACAGACGAGCAGTTAGATGCTCTTGCAGAATACTTAATGGGACTATCTATTGAAAAATAATTCCATAGATAAAAATGAGGGAGGTAAAAAGTTGTGAGTTCTATAGCTAAGAAAAAGGGCTTTGGCGCAACTTTATGGGACTATTTAACAACAGTAGACCATAAAAAGATTGCTGTCCTGTACCTCGCTGCCGGTGGTTTGTTTTTCGTAATCGGTGGTATAGAGGCAATGCTTATCCGTATCCAATTGGCTAAACCGGATAACGACTTTGTAAGTGCAGGTCTTTTCAATGAAATTATAACAATGCATGGTACGACGATGATTTTCCTTGCAGCCATGCCGATATTATTTGGTTATATGAATGCCGTTGTGCCACTTCAAATTGGTGCACGTGACGTAGCATTCCCATTTTTAAACGCACTTGGTTTTTGGTTATTCTTATTTGGTGGTATCTTCCTAAACCTTTCTTGGTTCATGGGTGGAGCTCCTGATGCTGGTTGGACTTCTTATGCATCGCTGTCCTTAGCATCCCCTGGTCATGGTATTGACTTCTATGCACTCGGACTTCAAATATCCGGTGCTGGTACGTATATTGCCGGGATTAACTTCCTTGTAACGATTATTAATATGCGTGCACCTGGTATGACGTATATGCGTATGCCATTGTTCACTTGGACTACTTTTGTGGCAAGTGCATTAATTTTATTTGCATTCCCACCACTTACAATCGGTCTTTTCTTCCTAATCATTGACCGTATGTTTGGAGGACAATTCTTCAATCATGAAATGGGAGGAAATACAATTATCTGGGAGCATTTATTCTGGATATTTGGACATCCTGAGGTATATATTCTGATTTTACCTGCTTTCGGTATTTTCTCAGAAATCTTCTCATTATTTGCTCGTAAACGTCTATTTGGATATTCATCCATGGTATTTGCGACAGTATTGATCGGATTCTTAGGATTCATGGTTTGGGCCCATCACATGTTTACAGTTGGATTAGGGCCAACAGCTAACGCAATTTTTGCAGTTGCAACAATGGCAATTGCTGTACCAACTGGTATGAAAATATTTAACTGGCTGCTTACAATTTGGGGAGGAAGTATTAAAGTCACAGTTCCAATGCTTTACGCATTAGGATTTATCCCTTCATTCGTAGCAGGTGGTGTAACTGGTGTCATGCAAGCTGCGGCTCCACTTGACTACCAAGTACATGATTCTTACTTTATCGTTGCCCATTTCCATTATGTAATCGTTGGTGGGGTAGTACTTGCTATCTTAGCTGCATTACATTTATATTGGCCTTTAATGTTCAACCAAATGTTAAGTGAAAAATTAGGTAAGTGGACTTTCTGGTTCTTCTTTATCGGTTTCCATCTAACATTCTTTGTTCAGCATTTCTTAGGATTAATGGGTATGCCACGTCGTGTATTCACTTTCGGAGCAGATCAAGGTTGGGATTTATTCAACGCAATCAGTTCTGGTGGTGCCGTATTCATGGCAATCGGTGTAATTATCCTTGTAATTAATATTGTTATCACAATTGTTAAAAACGAAAAAGTTGGAAATGACCCTTGGGAAGATGGACGTACATTGGAGTGGGCTATTCCACAACCAATTCCATTCTACAACTTTAAACAAACTCCACTAGTTCGTGGTTTAGATACTTTCTGGATTGAAAAACAAGAAGGAAACAAAGAAGGTATGACATATGCAGAGCCAATTTCGGATATCCATATGCCTAACAATTCTTTCATTCCTTTCGTAATGACATTAGGTTTATTTATCGCAGCGTTCGGTGCACTTTACAATGGCGAAAAAGATTGGGCTGTTCCAGTATTAGTTCTAGGACTTGCAATTACAGTTGCTTCTATGGCTGTTCGTTCACTGAAAGACGACCACGGATATCACATTCATAAAGAAGATTTAATGAATGACAAAGGGGGTAAATAAGATGGACGTGAATAAAAAGTACACCCCACAAACTTGGCCAGATCATCCAGAACAAGCAACAATGGAAGGTAAGAATAAATTCTTAGGTTTCTGGTTGTTCTTAGCCGGTGAAACTGTACTATTTTCTAGTTTGTTTGCTACTTATTTAGCCCTTAAAAACAAAGGGCCAGAGGGTATGGAATTCAGTACAAATACGTTATTTGAATTACCTCTAGTTTTTATCATGACAATGATTCTGTTAACTTCATCGTTAACAAGTGTATATGCTATGTACCATATGAAAAACCATAATTTCCGCGGTACTCAAACTTGGATGGCTATTACTGTACTATTAGGTCTAGTTTTCCTATGTTTAGAAATTTACGAGTTCAATCACTATGTACATTTAGGATTCCACTATGGACAAAGTGCTTTCTCAACTGCATTCTTTACGTTAGTTGGTACTCACGGTCTTCACGTAGTTATTGGTTTAGGATGGATCATCTTATTACTTCTACGTAATGCTAAACGTGGATTCAACTTATATAATGCACCAAAATATTATACTGCATCTTTATACTGGCACTTTATTGACGTTGTGTGGGTATTCATCTTTACAGTAGTATACTTGATGGGAGTGGTGAACTAATGTCTTCACATGACAATCATGTTTACGTTAGATCTCAAACAGAATTCGAGTACTTGAAGAGAAAAAGAAGAGAGAATATGCGTACACAAGTGACTACATTCTCTATTATGATTTTCTTGACATTAATTGCATTCACAGCAGTGGTTGCAGGTTTTTCAAAATTCTACATTATTCCAATCATTTTATTGTTAGCAGCAATTCAAGTAGTATTACAACTTTACTACTTCATGCATATGAGTGAAAAAAATCATAACATTCCTGCTTATTTCATCTATTTTGCAGCAATGGTTGGTTTTACATTCCTACTAACTTTCATAACAATCGTTTGGTGGTAATACTAAAAAGAGCTAAGATTTTTCTTAGCTCTTTTTTATTATTTTGGCTATGTTAAATTATTGGTTGATTTTGACTAACAGTTCTTTTTATAGTGACTTTAAACATTATAAAAGGGATATTCAAATGACTATTAAGATTATAAAATGAGAATGGGTACCGTTTTTCGGCTTTGTTTATGCAAGTAAATTTATAAGCACTTATCGATGAATGAAAGCTGTTCCTATTTATTGATTTGAGCGCCAGACGGCGACTCCTACGGGATGAGTGAGACAGATAAGACATCACAACCACGCGCGCTAGCGATGGGTGGTGGCTTATCGCTCACCCCGAGGAAAGCGTCCGGCTGGGGCGGAAATCAATTCTACTCTCTGATCTAAGATTTCTTTGGATTATAAATCAACCCTCCCCTTTAACATAGCCTATTTAAAAGAATAATCTATTGCTTATTATTTTTAATTATTTTATTTATTAGTGTATTTGTGACAATTTGTCACAAGCGTTTAATATAGTAATAATTGTCATAGTTCGTTCATTTGATGTTAATTGAACTGCCCTATATAATAGGGGTAGCAACTTAAAAAGGAGCGTATAAGTATGTCTATTAGCATATTCGGCTTCCAAGCTTTATGGAGTCCTATTCTTTTAGGATTATTAGTTTGTATAGCTATTTTATATTTCTTGATTACTGTCAAATGGAGAAATGACTTTAAAGTTTCCGAGCCACTAAAAAGAAAAGAAGCAATTTATTTTATTTCTGGTTTAGTTCTTTTATATATTGTAAAAGGCTCTCCTATGGATTTAATGGCACATATCATGTTTACATTCCATATGGTTCAGATGGCACTTCTGTTATTACTAGTACCACCCTTACTTATGAAAGGGATTCCATGGTGGGTATGGAAAGTGGTTCTTGAGTTACCGGTATTAAGAAAGCTCATTCCTTTCTTTACAAAGCCACTGTTATCATTAGTATTGTTTACTATGACCTTCTCGTTGTATCATATTCCTTTGGTTTTTGATGCTATTAAGATGAACGAGGTTCTTCACGGGGCTTATACTTTAATGCTATTTTTAGCGGCTGTCTTTATGTGGTGGTCCATTGTAGACGTGTTAGAGTCAGAAAAAAAACTACATGGCCTAAAGAAAATTGGTTTTATCGTTGCAAGTGCTGTATTAATCACACCAGCGTGTGCACTAATCATTTTCTCAAATAATCCAATGTATGACACATATACAGATTCTGATGTTTGGTTAAAGAACATGGAGTTATGTGTACCTACAGATACATTAGCAGGTTTAAACTTATCTGGTCCCGAGTTATTCTCTAACTTAGATCCACTAGAGGATCAACAGCTGGGCGGAATAGTAATGAAAATTATTCAAGAAATTATATATGCTGCATTCTTATTCTCCATCTTCTTTGCATGGTATAAAAATGAGCAGGATAATGCAGATCAAATAACTCAAAAAGCATTAGACGACTTAAAGGTACAAGCTAAACTATAATTTTTATATATGAGGAGAATGAGAATGAGTGTTCCAGTATTACCTACAATCAGCACATTTTTTATTGTTTTAAGTGCTGTGCTTGTTGCGGTTGGTTGGATTTTAGTTAAGCAGAGAAAAATAGAAGCTCATAAAAAAACGATGTTTGCTGCAGCAATCTCAGCGCTTACGTTTTTCATAATTTATGTGTCTCGTACATTATTTATAGGAAATACAGCCTTTGGTGGGCCGGATGATATTAAAATTTACTACACGGTATTTTTAATATTCCATATTATTTTAGCCACTACTGGTGCAGTATTTGGATTAGTTACAATTTGGTTGGGTTATAAGAACAATATAAAGAAACACCGTAAGCTTGGACCTATTACTAGTGTTATATGGTTCTTTGTCGCAATCACAGGAGTGGCTGTGTATTCATTGCTTTATATATTTTATAAAGGCGGGGACACAACCTCCGTGTTCAAAGCAATTCTCGGTGGATAATAACTTATGTTCCCTGTAGTAGACTCATTTTCTGAATTTCAATAAGAAATAGAATGACTAGGCTTGGGGTAAAATTAGTCCAGCAACATAAAAAGGTGAAATTGCGACATGCAATTTCACCTTTTTTGTGTTGTACATTTGAAATCAAATTATAATTTAAAATTTAATCGAATCATGCCAGCTTCTCTCGCGGTTATAAATAATATGACGACCAGTGGCCCGATTAGGAACCCAAGGAAGCCAAACAATTTAGCACCTATAAACATGGCGATAAGAATCGCTAAAGGTGATATACCCATTTGACTACCCATTAACTTAGGCTCCACAGCTCTTCTAATTATAAGTAAAATTATAGCAAGAACTGTGAGCTTTGTGGCGAATACAGTATCACCCACAAGGAATAAATATCCTGCCCATGGAGCTAATACAGCAATGGAACCTAAAATAGGAATTACATCTATTATCCAAATAACTAGAGACATTATAATGGCTATTTTAAATGGAACAATAAATAACAATCCTATTAAAGAAACGCCTAAAATGATGAAGCTAGCTAATATTTGAGCCTTCATAAAGCCAATGGTTACTTTTTTTACGCTAGAAGTCATGACGCGTACCTTTTCAGCAGTCCCATCCTTCAGAAAGAAAAAGAATTTTTGGCTTAGGTTTTCTAGGTGTAACATAAATAGAAAAAGAGCAATTATAAAAACGATGAAGTTTATAAGAAACTCAGGAATATTAGTTAGCAGGGCCGAAATGTTTGAGTAGCTTAAAAGATCTAGAAGCGCCTCCTTCATACTTGTTAAGGTAGCATTAAACTTATCTTGTATGGACTGTACTACTTCAAGAGGTAGTCCTTCGGTATATTGAAAGACATTATTCTGAATATTTATCCATATCCCAGTCAAACTATTTAGATGGTAAGGGATTACTTTTGAAGTATATAGGAGTTGGCTTATAAGCTTAGTTACAATGAAATATAAGAGGGCCGAAATGATGGTTAGAAAAAAAATGAAGTTGGTAATAACTGCAGGTTTTCGTTTCCATTTAAATACCCTTTGAGTAAACTTTACAACTGGTTCAATAACTATCGCAGTAAGTAACGCTAAAATAATCGGAACTGATACTGGTAGGATGAAAATAGAAATTAACAGAATAAAAATAAATAGGATTATATACTTAATGTTTTCTTTTTTAAACGCTTTGAAAACCATTCTATTTTGCTCCTTTATAGATCGTTCCTTTAAGTATATACAAGGAATACCAGTTTTAACAGATAAAAAAACGTTAGAGAAATTTTCT
This sequence comes from Psychrobacillus sp., assembly GCF_056205495.1. NCBI lineage: Bacteria > Bacillati > Bacillota > Bacilli > Caryophanales > Bacillaceae > Psychrobacillus > Psychrobacillus sp. The sequence continues at coordinate 27,758 of NZ_JBAEAP010000642.1, forward strand.
CTAACGTTTCATTAGTTAACCTTGGATAGCAAATTCATCTAATTCAGCTTTTAAAGCTGTTAGAGTAGTTACACAAGATTTAACTAAATGGTTCGGAAATACTTCACCTTCACCGTATTCCACACCATGTGGATAATAGTGTTTTCCTAAAACCGGTTTTAAAAGTGTAATGTTAGCTTCGTGTGCACCAACATCTCCTTCTTTTGTAAAACCGAATATACGAAGGTAGAAGATACCCTCTTTAATTTCGAATTTCTTATCGTAAGTCACACGTTCATAATCCCATTGTCCGGCGCGGATTAAACCATGTTTTTTCATTATGTCGTCTAATACATTTAAGTCTAAGACTTTGTCTTCTATACCTGTATTTTCAAAATACATCGAATTGTCCTCCTTCACATTGAAGTTATACTAAGAATCTGTTCTTATTAATATTAATTCAAATTCAAAAATGTTGCAATGACAACATTGTGTATTTGTACATATCCTTGATATACTAATGAAAATGAAGGAACTTCGAAGGAGCCAAAAAAGTTGAAAACTTTATTTCATATTTTAGTTGGCATGGCTATTATATTATTAATATTCATATATTTTGATTCACCAGTTCGAGAAAACGATCTAATAACAGGTTCAAATAATAACGGCCAGCTAATTCCAGTTGAAAGAGAAGAAGTTGTCGAAACCGTTAGTATATTCACAAGGCCGAAGGAGGGAATCTCCACTTTAATAGGAAAGTCAGTAAAGGAAGTAAGGACCCTTTATGGAAATCCAGCTAGAATTGACCCTTCTATTTATGGATATGAATGGTGGGTATATAATAAGTCTTTCTCCGACTATATGTTAATAGGAGTTAAAGAAGATAAAGTAACACAAGCATTTGCAATAGGAAATCATGTTGATACTTCCCCTTACAAGATCGGGCAGTCTCTTGAAGACATCTACCGGTTTACACTAGTACAATCCGAGGTAACGATGAATATTGGCGACAACACATATATATTTTCCTTAAACGAAAATGATATTAAAACTAGACTGCTGGTTCAATTTGATGATTTGTTCGCGATGCTCTATATTGATCAAAAGGATCAGCAACTAGAGGCTGTAAGATTTAGTGACTCACAAACTCTTCTCCTGCATAAACCGTATGATATTTTATATAGTGGGGAAGT
>NZ_JBAEAP010000643.1:0-3709 GCF_056205495.1 Psychrobacillus sp.
TAGGCTAAATTTATTCATTTCATTCTCCTTAAATTTGTCATTACTTAAGTAATTCTATATTCCGATTCAATTCTCCTATTATTCCCAAAAATAAAGTTATTAACGTTATCTCAACTACTTAACTTCCTCGGTTTATAACTACATTCCTAAAACGATGATTTATTTCGGCCAACGCTGTAAGTCCTGGCAGTCGGGTCAAAGCCCTAATATCTAAACGATCATTACAGATTGTATTTCGATATACGTTTCAGAAAAAATATAAATAAAAAAAGCCTGCAAATTGTATCCGAAATTGGATTTGTTTTGCAGGCTTAAATTATTTTAGAATGCTTCTAATTAAAATTGTATTTGCTCTTCAATATAAGCTTTTACTTCTGAAATAGGCATTCTTGTTTGTTCCATAGAATCGCGATGACGCACTGTAACTTGGCCGTCCGTTTCGGAATCAAAGTCATACGTAATACAGAATGGTGTACCGATTTCATCCTGACGGCGGTAACGTTTACCAATGGATTGAGACTCATCATAATCAACCATGAAATGTTTGCTAAGGTCAGAAAACAGTGCTGTTGCACCTTCAGATAGCTTCTTCGATAAAGGCAAGATTGCTGCTTTTACCGGAGCTAGAGCAGGGTGGAAACGTAAAACTGTTCGTTGATCGTCGCCTTCTAGCTGCTCCACGTCATAAGCCTCGCATAAGAATGCCAATGTTACACGGTCAGCTCCTAGAGATGGCTCGATGCAATATGGTACATATCTTTCATTGGTTACTGGGTCGATATAATTGAAATCTTCACCCGAGTGTTCCATATGCTGTTTTAAATCGAAGTCAGTTCTATCGGCAATACCCCATAGCTCACCCCAACCAAATGGGAATTTATATTCAATGTCTGTTGTTGCATTCGAGTAATGAGAAAGCTCGTCGTCAGAGTGGTCTCTTAGACGAATACTATTCTCCGAAACACCTAAGTTAAGTAACCATTCGCGGCAATAATTGCGCCAGAACTCGAACCATTCCATGTCTTCGCCGGGCTTACAGAAAAACTCTAGCTCCATTTGTTCAAATTCTCTTGTACGGAAAGTGAAGTTACCAGGAGTGATTTCATTTCGGAAACTTTTACCGACTTGGGCAATACCGAATGGCATTTTTTTACGCATAGAACGCTGTACATTTTTATAGTTTACAAAAATACCTTGTGCCGTTTCTGGACGTAAAAAGATTTCGTTTGTAGAAGATTCCGTTACACCTTGGAAAGTTTTGAACATCAAGTTAAATTGACGAATTTCCGTGTAATCATATGCACCACAAGAAGGACAAACTACATTATGCTCCTTCATGATTTCTTCCATTCTCTCAAAGGAAAGGCCATCTATTACCATTTCAATTCCTTTTTTATCTAACGCATCCTCGATGATTTTATCCACACGGTGACGTGATTTACATTTTTTACAGTCGATCATTGGATCATTGAAGTTACCAATATGACCTGAAGCGACCCATGTTTTTGGGTTCATAAGAATAGCAGCATCTAACCCTACATTATAAGGGGATTCTTGTACAAATTTTTTCCACCAAGCTTTTTTTACGTTGTTTTTAAGCTCTACTCCAAGTGGACCGTAATCCCATGTATTTGCCAAACCTCCATAAATTTCAGAGCCAGGGAATACAAAGCCTCTTTGTTTTGCTAAACTTACTACATTTTCCATTGAAAATTCCATTTGACATACCTCCATTTTGATAAAAGCTTTTAAAGAAAAAAATGAAACAAAAAAACTCGTCTCCGGGCCTCAATAGCCCGGGGACGAGTTTATAACCCGCGGTTCCACCCCGATTGGTTGTATGTATGACAACCCTCTTTAAAAACTTAAGCTCCAAGCTGCCGTTTCCTGTAGATGTGGTCTTGCACTATCACCACTCGCTTTATGTTACAGTACTTATAATGCTCTTCAACGCTTTAATATTATTGATGATTGTATCATATGCTTCTTTATTTAGCAATGTGAGGGATAATGGTATATAATTATTTAGAATAAGTATAACTAAGTATAAACTTTGAGGCGGTGAGTCCAATCGAACTCAACAAACGGCAAGTCGAAATTTTGGACATTGTAAAAGGGAATGGACCTATTACTGGTGAACAAATTGCAGAACGACTTAATCTGACTAGGTCAACTCTAAGACCTGATCTTGCGATATTAACGATGGCTGGCTTCCTGGATGCTCGACCTCGTGTAGGTTATTTTTACTCAGGTAAGAAAACCAGTCAGGCAATCTCTGATAGCATTGCACAAATGCTCGTAAAGGATTTTCAGTCTATCCCCGTTGTTGTAGAAGAAAGTATGTCGGTTTACGATGCAATATGCCATATGTTTTTAGAGGATGTTGGCTCTTTGTTTGTCGTTGATAAAAAATCAGTATTATCCGGTGTGCTTTCTAGGAAAGACTTTTTACGAACAAGTATCGGGAACCAAGACTTAACTAAAATGCCGGTACATATGATTATGACTAGGATGCCAAATATTACGTATTGTCTGAAAGAAGATACATTAATTGAGGTAGCAAATAAGTTAATGAGTCGCCAAATAGACTCATTGCCAGTGGTAAAAGAAGCAAAAGACGGTTTAGAAATTGTCGGAAGGATTACTAAGACAAATATTACTCGGGCTTTCTTATCTTTAGCTGATGACCATGATTTATGAGGAGTGAAAGAATGAAAATGTTAAACCTATTTATTGTTTCAGACTCTATAGGAGAGACTGGCGAGCTAGTAGCTAGAGCTGCGGTAAGTCAGTTCAGACCAGGTCTGCAACATACAAAGTTAAAAAGATTTACCCATATCGATTCTATGGATCATATTAAAGAGATAACCGCTTTAGCTAAAGAACAGAATGCAAGTATTTTATATACATTAGTTCAGCAGGAAATGAGAGAAGCAATCGTTAAGTATTGCAAGGAATATGAATTAGAATGCGTCGATTTGATAGGCCCTGTGATTAATCTTTTAGAAAAGAAACTAGAGGAAAAATCTTTTGAAGAGCCAGGTCTTGTACGTAAGCTTGATGAAGACTACTTTAAGAAAATTGAGGCAGTAGAATTTGCAGTAAAATATGATGATGGCAGAGATCCAAGAGGGCTACTGCAGGCCGATATTGTATTAATAGGAGTTTCACGCACTTCTAAAACACCTTTATCTCAATATCTAGCAAACAAACGGTTCAAGGTTGCAAATGTACCTTTAGTACCGGAAGTAGAGCCACCAGAAGAACTTTTCCAAATTGATCCTTCGAAATGCTTCGGTCTTATAATCACTCCTGACAAATTAAACTCCATAAGAAGAGAAAGATTGATCGCAATTGGTCTTAAGGATGATGCTAGCTATGCCAAAGTGGAACGTATAAATGAAGAAATAGCGCACTTCGAAAAAGTAGTGGATCGAATTGGCTGTAGAGTTATTGATGTGACAAATCGAGCAGTAGAAGAAACAGCAAATTTAGTAATCACTCAAATTCAGCAAAAATAATTTAAAATTTTGGACCGATTCACAATTGTGAAAAGGTTTTTTTATGTACGAAAGCGAATTAAAGTATAGATTAATATATTGAAATGTTTTATAATACTTATTTGTGGAAAAAAGAAATTTTTCGTATTATCATGTAAATATTTTGTCGATTCTTGCAGGATTTTTCTTCAGTCTCTCGAATTAATACT
>NZ_JBAEAP010000644.1:0-4708 GCF_056205495.1 Psychrobacillus sp.
TCTGAAAAGTTTTATGCTGAGGTTAAAAACGCCGAAATTAGGTACGTTGTTTTATGGGTCGAGAGAAAAGAACTTTTAAGAAGGGATTCTTTAAGGATACAGGAACATCAGATGGGATTAAGGTGTGTAGAATTACTAAATGAATTTGAAGCTAAAGGAATAAATAAATGCTTTCTCTACGATACAACCTACTTACAGCCATCTGATTTAGATGAAGCCTTTGTGAATATAAAGGAAAACACTTCGTTTAAATACTGATGCTTAGTCTCTAACATTAAAATAAAATGAGCTTCGAGACACGAGCTCATTTTATATTTTGTAATTTGGCGATTGGTCAATAAGAAAAAGACTTCATTCCTTCTTGAAAAAAACCTCCGTTAATACTACGATTAATTTTTATTTTTTATGAAGGTAATTACACCAATGCTAAATACCAAAATACCGACTAACATCAATGAATATATAAATCCGTTAAGAATTGGTACATATTCTTCAGCTAAACTTTTGTTTTGATACACGATCTTAACTAAACTGTACCCTAATGGTGTACTTATCAGTATGACACTTATTCCTAAGATAAAAAAAGTTACCGCTTGTTTATTCATAAATTCTCCCCTTAAGCTAGTATCGATGCATGGACACAAGTTAGTTAAGTCCTCTCTTATAAAATAGAGAGGACGTTCCGAAATGAGACATAAGCGTTCTATTCAGGCTATTAAACTCTTTCTCTCTTTTAAAAGAATATGATTAAAACAACTTACGGATACCAGGACAGCTTAGTATCACTATCTAATGATAGATCTTTGATTTCAACACTTAATGTATCAAACCATTTATTTAATATTTCGTCCTTGGCTAGCTTTGCATCCTCGTCGTCTTCCCATATTATATGTGAAAACCAAGCGCTAGTTTGCCATTCAAATTGCAGCTCCGCAAATGCAATGGTTGGGTGATTGGCCTGTATGAAGTTATCATTTACTGCTTTCAAAACATCGGTTGCTTGAGGAAGCAGTTCGTTTTCAATTTTTTCTTTTATATCCTGATGCTCAAGCTGATGCCACATAACTAAACTTCCATCTACTTGATAAAAGATATCAAAAGAAGGTTGTTCCCCAAAATCGATGAGGATAAAAGCTCGTTCAACAGAATTGTTTGTTGCCTTAACCGTGTTCACAATAATATTTTGAGCCATTTCCACCCAATAATCCTTTGCTTCTTCTACAGGTGACTCAAGATAGAACTCGGATTCCAGTTCAGAAACAGCTACTTCTCCCTTATTAATATCTTCCACTTTTTTAAATAAGCGATTAAAAAAACCCATTTTTACACATCCTTAAGAAGTTGTTTTTCCTTTTACGAAGGATTCTTTATTCTGTAAATATGTTTCTATTAAACTCGTATTCTTTATTCTCTACTCTACATTGGTCCCCCCTCAAAACCAATCGGCCAACCATTTTCTTTGAATTTTACCTTATATTGATATTCATGCGGTTGTTCGCTATAAAAACCTATTGTAAAGCCGGTATAAAGCCGATCATCAAAATTAATCATTCTTCCAAAGGAAATCGTAGATAAATAATAGTCCTCCGATTGTTGAGCAGGAAAAAATTCTTTCAAGTAATTTAATGCACGATCAATATGCTGAGGAATATCTTTTAGTATTTTCTCGGCCATTTCTATACAGCTGACATAAGGCTTTTTATCATCACCTTGTATAAATATTTCTACCTCTTCCCACTCCCCTATATCCGCACGACAAAACCACTGCTTCGGTAGGAAGCTATCCTCTTCATTTACCAGATTGTTGTTTGCTAAATTCAATTTCTCTGCTTCACTTTTGGTTAAAGGCTTCGATAGAATTAGCTGTTTCTCTAATATTTCTTTCGTGTATGTACTGTTGTTTGGATCAAAGGTACCCATTCGCACACCTCCAATTTCATAACTTTTTATACCTATTTTAACATAAATATACTTCTACTCTCAGAGTTCAACAAAAAGGAGCAACACCTATTTTGGTGCTGCTCCTTTTTCATTTATTTAATTCTCTTTTTTATTTTCAAAAGTGTTGTGGCTTTCTGCAAGGTTCTAGCCCATCTCTGCAAGGTGATCAGCCTTTATCCTCGCAGCTCGGCTCCTGCTTGCTCAGCTAATGCTTTTAGAACTTTGTTATGTGCATTAACTACTTCTTCATCCGTTAATGTACGCTCTGGATCGAAATACGTTAGAGAGAATGCAACTGATTTTTTGCCTGGTTCCATTTTTTCTCCTTCATATAAATCGAATAAATGTACTCCCTTAAGCAATTTCCCACCTGATTGTTGAATAATTGCTTGCAGCTCTCCAGTAGCTTTTTCCTGATCCACTACTAAGGCGATATCGCGCGTAATAGAAGGGAATTTAGAAACTGGTTGATAATACAATGTTCCAGCATCTTTGTTTAATACCTTCATTAAATTCAGCTCGAATACATACGTATCCTTTAGGTCACGTGCTTTTTGTTCCGCCGGGTGTAATTGACCAATAATACCGATCTCTTCCCCTGCCAATTGGATAGTTGCAGTTCTTCCTGGATGCATTCCATCGACTACTTTACGTTCAAATGTAAGCTCAGTTGTGTGGCCGAGTAAGTCCATTAAGCCTTCAACAATTCCTTTCAGAACAAAGAAATCTACTGCTTTTTTCTCTCCTTGCCAGCTATGCTCAACCCATTTACCAGCAATAACGCCTGCTAAATGCTCTTGCTCATGAGGTAATCCAGATGCTGTTTCTCCTAAGAAAACAGAACCAATTTCATACAACGCAACGGTATCTGCTTGGCGAGCAGTGTTATACGTTACAGCCTCTAGCAAATGAGGGATTAAGCTTTGACGTAGCGTGCTACGCTCCTCACTCATTGGCATTAATAGTTCCGTTACAGGAGCAGTTTCTAAAGCAAATTTTTGTGCTACTTCTTTAGAAGTTAATGAGTACGTAATTGCTTGGTAAAGTCCTGCACCTTCCATAAAACCTCTCACTTGGCGACGTTTAGCTTGGTAGGATGTTAAACCACCTGGTTTAGACTCTTCCACGGGTAACGTCATTGGAATCTCATCATAACCATACATACGAGCTATTTCTTCCACGATGTCCTCAGGAATTTTAATATCCTGACGTCTAGTAGGTGCTTTAATATATAAATATCCATTAGCCGCTTGGAATTCAAATTTCAAACGAGATAGAATAGATGTCATATCCTCTAATGATATCTTCATTCCTAAACGACTGTTAATGAAATCTGGAGAAACGATGACTTCAGCTGGAGATTTATCTAACTTATCTACAACTACGGAACCAGCTAGTACTTCACCATTTGCAAGCTCTGCTAATAGGCTTGCTGCGCGCTCTGCTGCCATATTTACACGGTTTGGATCCACACCTTTTTCGAAGCGAGCACTTGCATCACTACGTAGGTTATGGTCTTTAGATGTTTGACGTACAGATCCAGCTGCAAAGTAAGCTGACTCGATTACTACAGTTGTCGTACCTTCATGAACCTCTGAATTAGCCCCACCCATTACTCCAGCAATAGCAACCGGCTCTTTACCGTTAGTTATTACTAAATGGTTAGATTTAAGTGTTCGTTCTTGGTCATCGAGCGTAACAATCTTTTCTCCTTCAGCTGCAAGGCGAACAACGATTTCCTTTGTTGCTAAACGGTCATAGTCAAATGCATGAAGTGGTTGACCAAATTCCATTAATACATAGTTAGTAACATCTACTACGTTATTATGAGGACGAATTCCAGCAGCCATCAGACGATTCTGTAGCCATAATGGAGATTCTTTTACTTGTACGTTTTTAACAACCTTAGCAATATACAAAGGATTTTCTTCTATTGCATCCACACGAAGCTTCAAATAGTCTTCTGCCTTTTCATTGCTTTCTGTATAAGCAGTCTCTGGATATTTCATATCCTCTGAAAGAATTGCCCCTACCTCATAAGCTACACCTAGCATACTTAGTGCATCCGAGCGGTTTGGTGTTAAACCTAGCTCTAGCACTACATCGTCCAAGCCTAATAAAGGCAATGCACTTTCACCTGGTACAGCTGTTTCAGGAAGAACATAAATACCTTCTGCATACGGTTTGGATACGAGACGACCTTCAATACCTAGCTCTTGAAGAGAACAAATCATTCCATTAGATACTTCACCGCGTAGCTTTGCTTTTTTAATTTTAATGCCACCTGGTAGCACAGCTCCAGGACGTGCAACGATTACCTTTTGACCAGCGTCAACATTTGGAGCACCACAAATAATTTGAGTGATTTCATCTCCTACATCTACCTGACAGATGTTTAGCTTATCTGCTTCTGGATGCTTAACTTTTTCCTTTACATATCCAACTACTACATTTGTCATGCCTAGAGAGCGATCAATCACTGCATCTACTTCTATTCCTGAGCGAGTTATTTTCTCACCTAAGTCTTTCGGGTCCAACCCTTGTGTGTTTACATATTCTGATAACCATTTCGTTGATACTAACATGTCATTTCCTCCTTACACTTCTGTTCGGTGGAATTGCGATAAGAAACGCACATCATTTGTATAGAAATGACGAATGTCTTCCACTCCATATTTCAACATTGCAATACGCTCTGGTCCCATACCAAACGCAAAACCAGAAAGCTTTTTAGAATCATAGCCAGCCATCTCAAGAACATTAGGAT
>NZ_JBAEAP010000645.1:0-17082 GCF_056205495.1 Psychrobacillus sp.
TAAATGGGAAAAACAAGAAGGAAATAATGGTCTTTTAACAGTTGAAGTTGCTGCTGATGTAGTAAACAAAGGTTTAGACCAAGCTTTTAAGAAAGTGGTTAAGCAAATTAATGCACCAGGTTTCCGTAAAGGGAAAATGCCACGTCCAATTTTCGAAAAAATGTACGGAGTTGAGTCTTTATACCAAGATGCATTAGATTTCATTCTTCCTGAAGCATATGCTTCAGCAATCGATGAAGCTGGAATCGATCCAGTAGATCGTCCAGAAATCGACATCGTAACTATGGAAAAAGGTCAACCTTTAGTGTTTACTGCTAATGTAGTAGTAAAACCAGAAGTAACTCTTGGCGAGTACAAAGGTCTTGAAGTTACTAAGTTAGATCAAACAGTTACAGACGAAGAAATCGAAGAGCAACTTAAAGGGCATCAAGCTCGTTTAGCTGAATTAGTTGTAAAAGAAGATGCAATCGTTGAAGGCGACACTGCAGTAATCGACTTTGAAGGATTTGTAGACGGAGAAGCATTTGAAGGTGGAGCAGGACAAGATTATCCTTTAGAAATCGGTTCTAACTCTTTCATCCCAGGCTTTGAAGGTCAATTAGTTGGCGTTAAAGCTGGCGAATCAAAAGACATAGAAGTTACATTCCCAGAAGAATATCATGCAGCAGAATTAGCTGGTAAAGCAGCAACTTTCAAAGTAACAGTTAAAGAAGTAAAAGGAAAAGAACTTCCTGAACTTAATGACGAGCTTGCTAAAGAAATCGATGCTGAGGTTGAAGGTCTTGAAGCTTTACGCACTAAGCTAAAAGAAGCAGCAACTGAAGAGAAAAAACAAATGTCTGAACAAAACCTTCGTGATGATTTAGTAGAAGCTGCAGCAGCAAACGCTACTATCGATATCCCAGAAGCTATGATCGAAACAGAAGTAGATCGCATGTTACAAGAATTTGGTCAACGTTTAGAGCAACAAGGTATGAACTTAGAACTTTACTTCCAGTTCTCTGGTCAAGACGAAGCTGCTTTACGTGAGCAAATGACAGAAGATGCTAAAAAGCGTGTGAAAGTACAATTAACTATTGAAGCTATCTCAGAAAAAGAAGAGCTTCAATCTTCTGAAGAAGAGGTTAATGCTGAACTAGAAAAAATGAGTGCTCAATTCAATATGTCAGCTGATGATATTAAACGTGCACTTGGTGGTACGGAAGTTCTTGAGAAAGACCTTCGCTTCCAAAAAACTGTGGAATTCTTAGTAGAAAACGCTAAAATTTCATAATTACACATAACGCGTTATAATATAACAAGGTACAGCATCTGTCTGTGCCTTGTTTTATACATACATAACTTTTTTAGTATGGCGCTGTTGCTATCGTTGTCACTTGTATCTAGTCTGAATACTGCCTTGAGTAATGCAATCCGATGTAACAGCGTATATAGAATAAATCTTAAGCAAACTTATTATTTGCTTCTGGGCAAAGAATCTTGTAAGATAATGGCTTGAATAGGGGTGAATATTTTGTTCAAATTCAATGATGAAAAAGGGAACTTAAAATGTTCTTTTTGTGGCAAGCCACAAGAACAAGTTCGTAAACTTGTTGCAGGACCTGGAGTTTACATTTGTGATGAATGTATAGATCTATGTTCTGAGATAGTGGAAGAGGAACTTGGCACAGAAGAAGAAGTAGAGTTCAAAGAAGTTCCAAAACCAAAAGAAATTTTAGCTATTCTTGATGAATACGTAATTGGCCAAGAGCGAGCAAAAAAATCACTTGCAGTAGCTGTTTATAACCATTACAAACGTATTAATTCCAATAGCGTAATTGATGAAGTTGAATTATCAAAATCTAACATAGTTTTAATCGGACCAACAGGGAGCGGTAAAACTTTACTAGCTCAAACTTTAGCTAGAATTCTGAATGTTCCTTTTGCTATTGCAGATGCGACTTCATTAACAGAAGCTGGGTATGTCGGAGAAGATGTTGAGAATATCCTGTTAAAGCTTATTCAGTCAGCAGACTATGATATTGAAAGAGCAGAAAAAGGTATTATATATATAGATGAAATAGATAAAGTAGCTCGAAAATCTGAAAATCCTTCTATTACTAGAGATGTTTCAGGTGAAGGGGTACAACAAGCACTTCTAAAAATATTAGAAGGAACTGTTGCAAGCGTTCCACCACAAGGCGGACGTAAGCATCCTCATCAAGAATTCATTCAAATAGATACAACAAACATATTGTTTATCGTTGGAGGAGCATTTGATGGAATCGAACAAATTATTAAACGCCGTTTAGGTGAAAAAGTAATTGGTTTCGGTGCAGATCCAAATAAAGCTATAGTAGATGTAAAATCAGTATTATCCCAATTAATTCCTGAGGATTTACTAAAGTTTGGTTTAATTCCAGAATTCATAGGACGACTTCCAGTATTGGCTAGCTTAGAGCAATTGGATGACAAAGCATTAGTACAAATTCTTACTGAGCCTAAGAATGCACTAGTGAAGCAATACCAAAAAATGATTGAGTTGGATAATGTTAAGTTAACATTTGAAGATGAAGCTTTAGTGGAGATTGCGAAAGAAGCTATTGAGCGTAAGACTGGTGCTCGTGGATTACGTTCTATCATTGAAAATACAATGCTAGACGTTATGTATGAATTACCATCTCGTGAAGATATTGTGGAATGTGTGATTACGAAAGAAACAATTACACAACACTCTCGTCCTAAGCTTTTATTGGAAGATGGGTCTGAACTTAAAGAAATAGACAACGAAAAAACATCGGCTTAATAGCCATTGAAAAAGCTGGCTTCCAAACTACGTGCACAGGCGCGAGCAAGGATGTCAGCTATTTCTCTTTATAACGTGAAATCTACCTCTTTTTATCCAGAGGATTTACTGTATTATTAGGATATATAAAGGATACAATATGATGGAGGTGACTTCCAAGATGGCAGAAAAGACGTATTACCCGGTATTACCCCTTCGTGGATTATTTATATTTCCTACCATGGTGCTTCATATAGATATAGGTCGCGAGCGCTCCATCGCCGCTTTGAATACAGCAATGGAACGTGAGGAAAAACTATTTCTTTCTGCTCAGAGGGATTTAGGTATTGAACAGCCAGTGCAAGAGGATATTTATGATGTGGGAATAATTGCACACATAAAACAAGTGGTTAAACTACCTAACGGAACGATGAGAGTTTTAGTGGAAGGTTTACAGCGGGCAATTTGGGATGAATATAAAGTGACGGATACAATTGATGAAGTTACTGTATCGGCTTATATTGAGCCTAAAAACGCTGATCAAGAAGATCAAGCTTTAATGCGTACTCTATTACATAATTTCGAAAAGTATTCTAAAGCTTCGAAGCACGTATCGGAGGAAACATATCGTTCAGTAGCTGATATTGAAGAACCAGGTAGATTAGCTGATATGATCGCAGCAGCTCTGCCGTTAAAGATTTCAGGCAAACAAGAGATTTTGGAAATTATGGATGTTAAAGAGCGCATGGAAACTTTAATCGTGCAGCTTTATAATGAACAAGAAATTTTGAATCTTGAGAAAAAAATTAATAATCGAGTTAAAAATGCGATGGAAAGAACACAAAAAGAGTTCTACCTCCGTGAGCAAATGAAGGCGATTCAAACCGAGCTTGGTGATAAAGAAGGTAAGACTGGCGAGGTTGCCGAGTTAAAAAAACGTATTGAAAAAGCAGGTTTACCTGAGTCTACTAAAAAGAATGTACTGAAGGAATTAGACCGTTATGAAAAGTTGCCAACTCAAGCTCCAGAAAGTGGAGTAATTCGTAACTATATTGAATGGATTGTCTCTATTCCATGGTCCAATTCTACAGAAGACCAGTTAGATATTAAACGCTCAGAACAAATTCTAGATCGCGATCATGATGGATTAGAAACTGTTAAAGAACGTGTGCTTGAATATTTAGCAGTTCGTCAATTGACTAAATCACTAAGAGGACCAATTCTTTGTCTGTCTGGGCCACCAGGAGTGGGGAAAACCTCATTAGCCAAATCTATTGCAGAGTCACTGGGTAGAAAATTCGTTCGTATCTCTCTTGGAGGGGTAAGAGATGAGTCAGAAATCCGTGGACATAGAAGAACCTATGTAGGCTCTATGCCTGGTCGTATTATTCAAGGGATGAAAAAGGCAGGAACGATCAATCCGTTAATTCTCTTAGATGAAATTGACAAGATGTCCAATGACTTCCGGGGAGATCCTGCAGCTGCAATGCTAGAAGTGCTGGATCCAGAGCAAAATAACTCCTTTAGTGATCACTACATTGAGGAGACCTATGACTTATCCAATGTATTGTTTATTGCTACTGCTAATGATTTAAGCACAATTCCAGGTCCATTAAGAGACCGTATGGAAATTATATCAATTGCGGGATATACAGAAATTGAAAAGCTGTCTATTGCTAAAAATCACTTGCTACCAAAGCAGCTTAAAGAGCATGGATTAAAGAAAACTCAGCTTCAAGTGAAGGACGATGCACTTATAGATGTCATTCGTTATTATACTCGTGAGGCGGGTGTTCGTAGCTTAGAGAGAGTATTAGCTAATATTTGCCGTAAAGCAGCTCTGCTCATTGTTTCAGGTGATAAAAAACGAGTTACTATTTCCACAAAGAATTTGGAAGATACTATTGGTAAGCGAAAATTCCGTTATGGACAAGCAGAGTCGGAAAATCAAGTAGGCGTTGCAACTGGTCTTGCTTATACAACAGTTGGTGGAGATACACTTCAAATAGAAGTCTCCTTATCAGCTGGATCTGGTAAATTACAGCTTACAGGTAAACTTGGAGATGTTATGAAGGAATCTGCTCAAACTGCGTTATCTTATGTTCGCTCTAAGGCAGCTGATTTCGGAATTGATCCTACCTTCCATGAAAATAAGGATATTCATATTCACGTACCAGAGGGTGCTGTTCCAAAGGATGGCCCATCTGCAGGTATAACGATTGTGACGGCACTTGTTTCTGCGCTATCTAAACGACCAATTCTACGTGAGGTCGGGATGACTGGTGAGGTTACATTAAGAGGTCGAGTGTTACCAATCGGTGGTTTAAAAGAAAAAACATTAAGTGCTCATCGCGCTGGTTTGACGACAATTATTTGTCCGAAAGACAACGAGCGTGATATTGAAGATATTCCAGAAAGTGTTCGCGAAGTATTAACATTCCATTTTGTTTCCGATGCTGAAGAGGTGCTTCAACTTGCATTAGAGGAGGCAAAATAAATGAAAATTCATAACGTCGAACTATTAATAAGTGCCGTAAGGCCAGCTCAATAACCAGAAGGTGACTTACCGGAATTTGCGCTTGCTGGGCGCTCCAATGTTGGAAAATCCTCGTTCATCAATAAGATGATTGGGCGAAAAAGTATGGCTCGTATTTCTTCCAAGCCAGGTAAGACACAAACACTGAACTTTTATAAGCTAGAAGAAGATCTGCTATTTGTCGATGTACCTGGATACGGATATGCAAAGGTATCAAAATCGGAACGTGCCGCGTGGGGTAAAATGATTGAAACTTATTTTACCTCTCGTGAGGTTCTAAAAGGTGTACTATTAATAGTGGACTTAAGACATCCACCTACTAAAGATGACTGTATGATGTATGATTTCTTGAAGCATTACAACATTCCATGTATCGTAATCGCTACAAAAGCGGACAAAATTCCTAAAGGAAAATGGGACAAACATAAGAAGATTGTAAAAGACGAACTTCAAATGGATAAAAGCGATCCACTAATTGTTTTCTCTTCCGAAACTGGACTAGGGTTCGATGCAGCCTGGAAGGAAATCGAAACTAGAATGTAGTATTTTCATATATACACTTTTATGCCTTAAATTAAGTCGTTAATAAGTCTAGATATGATTAAAAAAGATTAATTGGGGAATACCATCCTTAGTTAATCTTTTTTTGTGCGAATAGTTAATCTAATAAAGCACCAATTACCAGCAAGCGTCGTATAGATGAACGTGAAGCGTCCGTCGAGAGCGCAAATCAATTCTACTTTATTGTTTAAAAAGAATACTTTTCTAATTTTTATTAAATCTCCTATATAGTGCTGTAGGGTTCAAACGCGAATACTTTCTATTTATTGATTATAGCGGCAGGCGGCGACTCCTGTGGGAGGAGGGAGACAGATAAGACATTACAACCACGCGCGTTAGCGATGGGTGATGGCTTATCGCTCCCCCCGCGGAAAGCGTCCGCCGAGAGCGCAAATCAATTCTACTTTTTTCATCAAAAAGTATTAAAATTAATTAATTATCGTGATTTAACTAAAAATAGGAATTATGATAATGGCATAAATTAAATTTGAATAGTTAATCTTTTATAAACTTGGACAGAATGTTTGTATATGCGAATAGTTTTTGCTATTATTAATTTATAATAATTCTAAATAAGATTTCATAGCTTGTTCACAAATGTCGAATTCTCTACTTGTGAACCTATGCTATAATAGGTCTTATGAAATGAACGTGAAAGGGTGACATGACTCCATGCACACACTAGTGGTAGGTGTCAATTATCGTACTGCACCTGTTGAGATTCGTGAAAAGCTTTCTTTTGTTGAAGCTGAACTTCCAAATGCGATGCAGGCGTTACAAGAACAGAAAAGTATTTTAGAAAACGTTATTGTGTCTACATGTAACCGTACTGAAATATACGCTACTGTAGATCAATTGCATACAGGAAGATACTATGTTAAACAATTTCTAGCAAATTGGTTCGATATCCCGATGGAGAACCTTTCTAGATATTTATTTATTCATGAAGATAATGAAGCAAATAATCACTTATTCCGTGTTACTGCTGGAGTCGACTCTATGGTTCTAGGGGAAACTCAAATTCTGGGACAAGTGAAGAAGAGCTTTTTAAATGGGCAAGAAAATGGGACAACTGGCACGATATTTAACCAATTATTTAAACAAGCAGTGACGTTTGCGAAACGTGCTCATGCGGAGACATCTATTGGTGAAAATGCAGTATCTGTTTCTTATGCGGCAGTTGAGTTAGGTAAAAAAATATTTGGTTCGTTAAATCATAAGCACGTGGTCATCCTAGGTGCCGGGAAAATGGGCGAGTTAGCTATTCAAAACCTACATGGTAGCGGGGCTGAAAAGGTTACGGTTATAAACCGTACATATGAGAAAGCAAAGGAGCTTGCGTCTAAATTTGCTGGAAACGCTAAGCCAATGGACGAACTTCAATGTGCTCTATTAGAGGCTGATATTCTGATCAGTTCTACTGGTGCTACTGAATATGTAATTGACCTGGAACTAATGCAGTTCGTAGATCGTTTACGTAAAGGCAAGCCATTATTCATGGTGGACATTGCTGTACCGCGCGACTTAGATCCACGTATCGGTGATTTACCAAACGTGTTTTTATATGATATTGATGATCTTCAAGGAATTGTAGAAGCGAATCTTGCAGAAAGAGAACGTGCTGCGGTCCAAATCAATAAAATGATTGAGACAGAAATTGATCAGTTTAATGAATGGGTAGCTACGCTTGGAGTAGTGCCAATCATATCTGCATTACGCCAAAAAGCTAACAGAATTCAAATGGAAACAATGAGTTCTATTGAAAACAAGATGCCGAACTTATCTGATCGTGAACGAAAAATATTAAATAAACATACGAAATCAATCGTTAATCAGCTTTTAAAAGAGCCAATACTACAAGCTAAAGAGCTCTCTACGTCTAAAAATCCAGGTGAACAGCTTCAATTATTCCAACAGATCTTTGGTATTGAGGATGATGTGAAAAAGGAAGTAGAAAGCCAAGCTGAAAAAGCAAAAATTAATTTGAAGCAAGCGTTAATGCATCAAGATTTAAAAGAGAACTTAACGTTCAATTAATCTAAAGGAGGTGTTTTTGTATCTTTATGGCAACTAGAGAGATATAAAAACGCCTTTTTGTTGTACAAAGGGAGAAATTTATATGGCTGATTTGACGATGACACGGCTCCACGAGATTATGGTCGTCCTTCAATCCGTTAGCCTTGTCTTCTATTTTATAGATTATCTTAATAAGGATCGGCAAGTTCATCGCTTGGCGGTAGGGCTTCTTTCCATCGTCTGGCTACTTCAAACGGTGTTTTTAGTGTTGTATATGATTGAAATGAAGCGCTTTCCAATTTTATCGTTGTTTGAAGGGATTTACTTTTATGCATGGCTCATCATATTGCTTTCCTTGGTCATGCAGCTAGTTTTCAAATCAGATTTGCCTGGATTCTTTTTAAATATTATTGGTTTCATATTTATGACTATCCATACATTTGCCCCGAGTCAATTGGAGCAATCTCCAGTGGGTGATGCACTCCGATCGGAGTTATTATTCATTCATATTACATTTGCTTTTTTAGCATACGCAGCATTTGCTTTATCGTTTGTTTTTTCTATTCTTTATTTGATATTGTATAGAGTGTTGAAGAAGAAAAAATGGACAAAGCAATTTAGTAGATTACCTTCTCTACAGCATGCGGAAACAGGAATGACCCTGTCTATTATTACTGGAATACCTTTATTGTTTGTAAGTCTCGTTCTTGGGTTACAATGGGCTTATATATCTTTAAATGAGTTTTCTATATTTGATTTTAAGATTGTTAATTCCTTTATTCTATTAGTTCTATATATTGTCGTTCTTTTAATAAGAAAGGGTGTACGATATAAAGGAACGAATTATGCGTGGATTCACGTATATGCATTTTTATTTGTTATAATTAATTTTTTACTAGGTAGTCAATTATCACAATTCCACTTTTGGTATTAAGAAAGGTAGCGTGTTTATGCGTAAAATTATTGTAGGTTCAAGAAGAAGTAAATTAGCTCTAACACAAACAAATTGGTTTATCCAACAAATGAAAGATATGGGCGCACCATTTGAGTTTGAAGTAAAAGAGATTGTCACAAAAGGTGATCAAATCCTAAATGTAACACTTTCTAAAGTTGGAGGGAAAGGTCTATTCGTTAAGGAAATTGAGCAAGCGTTATTTGACAAGGAAATAGATTTTGCCGTACATAGCATGAAGGATATGCCATCAGTCTTGCCTCCTGGCTTAGTAATGGGATGTACTCCTAAGCGTATCGATGAACGTGATGCTTTCATTTCTACAGGACATGTGAAGCTAATGGATTTACCTAAGGGAGCTATTGTAGGGACAAGTAGTCTACGTAGAAGCGCTCAATTACTATTACTACGTCCAGATATCGAGATTAAGTGGATACGAGGCAACGTGGATACAAGATTACAAAAGCTTCAAGATGGAGAATATGACGCTATAATCTTAGCAGCAGCTGGACTTAAACGCCTTGGCTGGAGTGACGAAGTAGTAACAGAATATATTTCCGTTGAGGATTGTGTTCCAGCGGTAGGACAAGGGTCATTGGGAGTTGAATGTCGTGAAGATGACAAGGAGCTTCTAAATGAGCTTCAAAAACTTTCAGACAATGAAACTTGGGATACCGTTCTTGCTGAACGCACATTCTTAGCTGCTATGGATGGCGGATGTCAGGTTCCGATTGCAGGGCATGCTGTTATGAATGGCAATGAGATTACGTTCACTGGACTTATTGCAGCACCAGATGCATCTGTTGTGTACAAAGAAGTAGTATCTGGAACAAACCCAGTAACAGTAGGGAAAGAAGCGGCACGAATTTTAACGGAACAAGGAGCTTTCGATTTAATCCAAAAGGTTAAGGCTGATTTAAATGTTTAAAAATTCACCTCTACAAAATGAGCATATCATTTTTACAGGGGTGAACAGATCAGATGTCGCAGCAAACCTTACAGCTAGTTTAGGAGGGGTTCCCTATGTGGCACCCTTCATAGCTACTAAGGAAATTGTGGAGCCCGAAGACAAAGATAAACTCTTAAACAGTAAAACTTACCAATGGTTTATATTTACGAGTCAGGCAAGTGTAGCTTCTTTACATCAAAAGATGCTTACCTATCATTTAGGTGTTGAAGCTTTTCAGGTTAAAATGGCCGCTGTCGGTTCAAAAACAGCATCAGCTCTCGAAAAAATTGGATTTACAATAGATTTTATGCCGACTACCTTTAGTGCAGATGTTTTTATTAAAGAATTTCCACAGGTAGCAGCACCGGATGATGCATGTTTGTATTTCCGAGGGAATCTTGCAAAAAATACAATTACAGAGGGCCTGGTCAATTCAGTTGATGAATGGACAGTCTATGAGACCGTGATGCTAGAAGATAATGTAGAGATTGTGAAGGAGCTTTTAACTAGTGGGAAAAGCTGCTCGGTAGTGTTCACAAGTCCTTCTTCGGTGAATGCCTTTCATCAAACGATTGGCAAGGATTTAGGCTATAATAGCTTTACCGTGTGTGCTATTGGTCATATAACAAAAAACCATTTAAAATCATTAGGTGTTACCGTGCAGGTAATGCCTAAAACCTATACTTTAACAGAGGTAGTAAATGCGCTAGCTCAATGGAAGGGATGAATGTAATGACAGACTTATATTTTCAACGTCACCGCCGTTTAAGACAATCGGCTGGTATTAGAGCAATGGTAAAAGAAACTTACTTACATAAAGAGGATTTAATCTATCCGATTTTCGTTATGGATGGAGAGAATATTAAAAATCCCGTTAACTCCATGCCGGGAGTTTTCCAATTTTCATTAGATCGTTTAGGTGAAGAAGTAGATGAGGTCGTTTCTTTAGGAATCCCATCCGTTATTTTATTTGGTTTACCTGCAACAAAGGATGCGGAGGGAACTCAAGCGTATCACGATCATGGAATAGTGCAAAAGGCAATTCGCTTCATCAAGGAGCGTCATCCAAACTTAGTTGTTATAGCTGATACTTGCCTGTGTGAATTCACGGATCACGGTCACTGTGGAGTAGTAGATGAGTATGAAAGAATACTGAATGATCCATCATTAGACTTGTTAGCAAAGACAGCTGTGAGTCAGGCTCAAGCTGGAGCAGATATTATTGCACCTTCTAACATGATGGATGGATTTGTAACCGCTATTCGTCAAGGATTAGACAGAGCTGGTTTTCACGATGTACCAATTATGTCGTATGCAGTTAAATACGCATCCGCTTATTACGGTCCATTCCGTGAAGCGGCAGATGGAGCTCCTAAATTTGGAGACCGTAAAACTTATCAAATGGATTATTCTAACCGAATGGAAGCTATACGCGAAGCCACTTCTGATATCGAAGAGGGAGCAGATTTCTTAATCGTTAAACCTGCATTAGCGTATTTGGATATTATTCGTGATGTTAGAAATAGCTTCGACGCCCCTATTGTGGCATATAACGTAAGCGGAGAATATGCAATGGTGAAGGCTGCTGCCATCAATGGCTGGATAAACGAAAAAGAAACAGTTTTAGAAACGTTAACAGGAATGAAACGTGCTGGAGCAGATATTATCTTAACGTATCATGCTAAAGATGTAGCGCGTTGGTTGGAGGAGAAATAATGTCTAAATCATACAAATTATCTAAAGAAGCATTTGCAGAAGCAAAGGACTTAATGCCAGGTGGCGTAAATAGTCCGGTTCGTGCGTTTAAATCGGTCGACATGGATCCGATTTTCATGGAAAGTGGAAAAGGCGCTATATTGAAGGATATTGATGGTAATGAATACATTGATTACGTACTTTCTTGGGGACCACTTATTTTAGGTCATACGGAGCCTAATGTCGTGAAGGCAATTCAAGATGTAGCAGCAACTGGGACTAGCTTTGGAGCATCTACGTTAGTTGAAAATAAACTTGCAAAATTAGTTATGGAGCGAGTGCCATCTATTGAAATGGTCCGTATGGTTTCCTCTGGTACAGAGGCTACTATGAGTGCTTTGCGATTAGCTCGTGGTTACACTGGCCGCAACAAGATTTTAAAATTTGAAGGGTGCTACCATGGACATGGAGACAGCCTGCTTATTAAAGCCGGTTCTGGTGTTGCTACACTAGGTCTTCCAGATAGCCCAGGTGTTCCTGAGTCGATTGCTAAAAATACGATTACGGCACCTTATAATGACATTGAGAGTGTTCGCTATGTGTTTGAAAACTTTGGTGACGATTTAGCAGCAATTATTGTGGAGCCAGTGGCAGGTAATATGGGAGTTGTACCTCCAATCGAAGGATTCCTCGAAGCATTGCGTGAATTAACAGAGAAAAATGGAACAGTTTTAATCTTTGACGAAGTAATGACTGGTTTCCGTGTAGATTATAACTGTGCACAAGGACATTTTGGTATTACTCCAGATTTGACTTGTCTAGGTAAAGTAATCGGAGGTGGCCTACCAGTAGGAGCTTTCGGTGGGAAACGCGAAATCATGGAAATGATTGCACCAGCAGGATCTGTATATCAAGCAGGTACCCTATCAGGGAATCCTCTGGCGATGACAGCAGGCTATGAGACATTATCACGCTTGAACGAGGATACGTATAAGTATTTCGTAAAGCTTGGTGACATGCTTGAAAAAGGGTTCAGAGAAGCTGCAAGCAAATACAACATTCCTCATACAGTAAATCGTGCTGGTTCTATGATCGGCTTCTTCTTCACTAATGAAAATGTAGTGAATTATGACGTAGCTAGAACAGCAGACCTAGACTTATTCGCAAAATACTATCGACTAATGGCCGAGGAAGGAATCTATTTACCACCTTCTCAATTTGAAGGAATGTTCCTTTCCACTGCGCACACCGAGGAGCATATCGAAAAAACAATTCAAGCCTTCCATACAGTGTTTGAAAAATTAGCTCGATAATAAATATTGAAAAACAGACAAACGTTCTAAGCAATTAGAATGGCTTGTCTGTTTTTTTTTATTTTATATTTACAAATAGTTGTAGGTAGAGGCGGAACTCACTGAGAAAACAGAAAAGAAAGCGGAGAATGGGGTAAAACTTTTGAAAAGCTGGCATATTCGTAAGGTATTTTTCATATTTTCTTACGTTGAAACATAATTTGTCCTATATGAAGGAGGATGAAAAATGGAAGTTAAAAGTTGGGAAGTTAAGGAACAGTTCTGTTTTCCGCAAAGCTTTGGAGTGCCTAAGGAAGTAAAGACAATCAATGTAACCCCTCAGTATTTTCATGAGGAAATGGACAACATGGTGCATATCAACGGTATTTATCATATTACTTGTCACGTAGAGTTTGAGGAAGGTGAAGTGGAGCATCACGCAACAAGTGAATTTACGGAAATCGAAGATCTAGATTTAAACGGTGAGCTTGGTTATTTTGAATATGCAGTACCGATGAGTGTAGAGATTAGTAAGGATAGAATACAAGCCGAAACGTTACCGACTGTAAGTATAGAAACGATAAATTGCAAGGCAGAGTCCGATGGTATCGAAATTGTGTGGTTAGTCAACTGTGAATATGAAACGCATCGACCTAAAACGGAGGAAGTAGTAGCAGAGGTAAGACAAGAAATGATTGAAGAAGTAGAAGAAGCCCTAGTATTGGAGTCTAGTAGCCATAGAGAGGCCTTTGTAAGTAATGAGCAGCAGTCCCCAAGTATGGTACTGGAACCAGTTCAGGAACAGACCAATGTAACGATTAAAAATAGAGAAGTGGAAAGCCCGGCTGAGGATGATTCTGAGCTACAGTTTATATTTAATTTGGAGGATGGTTATACCAAGCTTTCCTTTCCATCAAATAATGTCCTTAAATAATAGAAAACCAAGAAATGCTAAAAATACTAGCAAGAGAAAATCCCATGTTGTTGGAACAATCAATACTCGAACAAGTTGAAAGCAACCGATTGGTATAATGATTCCTTTCACGTAAAAACGAGTTTTTCGTAACCAGTCGGGCAGTAAATAGGGGTTATATCCTCTTTTCATAGTGTTTTCCTCCTTTCACAAGACTATGCTTGACGGCATATAATAATATCCTATACAATAAAAACAACTATATATGGATGCTATGAATGGGAAGAGTAAAATGACACGGTTATCTAAAGAAAGGAAACAATTTGCTGAAATGTTTCCGTTAGCCACCATTTGAAGGTAGCCCAAGAGCAGCTTTTGTGAACTAACAGTAGCAATTGCCGGTTTGAAGCCGTTATCTAATTGAGAGCGTGATGTGTTGTATTGCATCTGCGAATAAAGGTGGTACCGCGAACAAACTCCTTCGTCCTTTAGTGATGATAGGAGTTTTTTTATATTCTTTTTTAAGGAGGAAACGATATGACAAATGAGACAACGATGTCAACCAAGTATGATCCGCAGTCAATCGAAAAAGGCCGCTATGAATGGTGGTTAAAAGGTAAATATTTCGAGGCGCATCCAGAAAGTGAAAAGGAACCATATACAATTGTGATTCCACCGCCTAACGTAACAGGTAAGCTACATTTAGGTCACGCCTGGGATACAACTCTTCAAGACATTATTATTCGCATGAAGCGTATGCAAGGATATGACGCTCTATGGCTACCAGGAATGGACCATGCAGGTATCGCTACACAAGCAAAGGTAGAAGAAAAATTACGTGCTGACAATATTTCAAGATATGACCTAGGTCGTGAAAAATTTGTGGAAGAAACTTGGAAATGGAAAGATGAATATGCAGGACATATTCGCAAGCAATGGTCAAAACTAGGTCTAGGCTTAGACTATTCTCGTGAACGCTTCACTTTAGATGAGGGTCTTTCCAATGCAGTAAAGGAAGTATTTGTTAAGCTTTATAACAAAGGCTTGATTTACCGTGGGGAATACATTATCAACTGGGATCCTGCTACAAAAACAGCACTTTCTGATATCGAAGTAATTCATAAAGATATACAGGGTGCATTCTATCATATGCATTACCCACTTGCAGATGGTACTGGTTCGATCGATGTTGCAACAACTCGACCAGAAACAATGCTAGGGGATACAGCGGTTGCAGTACATCCTGAAGATGAGCGCTACAAACACTTAATCGGAAAAACGGTGAAATTACCAATCGTTGGCCGTAAAATTCCAATCGTAGCAGATGATTACGTAGATATGGAGTTTGGTAGTGGTGCAGTTAAAATTACACCAGCTCATGACCCGAACGACTTTGAAATAGGTAACCGTCATAACCTAGAGCGTATTTTAGTTATGCATGAAGATGGTTCAATGAACAAGAATGCAGCTAAATATGAAGGAATGGATCGCTTTGAATGCCGTAAACAAATCGTAAAAGATCTTCAAGATGCAGGTGTTTTATTTAAAATTGAAGAGCATGCACACTCTGTAGGCCACTCTGAGCGAAGCGGAGCAGTAGTTGAGCCTTACCTTTCTACTCAGTGGTTTGTAAAAATGCAGCCACTTGCAGAAGAGGCGATTAAGCTTCAAGAATCAGAGGGTAAAGTAAACTTTGTACCGGATCGTTTTGAAAAAACGTATTTACGTTGGATGGAAAATATACATGACTGGTGTATTTCCCGTCAACTATGGTGGGGACACAGAATTCCAGCATGGTACCATAAAGAAACTGGAGAAGTGTATGTTGGGCATGAGGCTCCAGCAGACGAAGAAAATTGGAAGCAGGATGAAGATGTTCTAGATACATGGTTCTCCTCTGCTTTATGGCCTTTCTCTACGCTAGGCTGGCCGGATGTAGAAAACGAAGAGATGAAGAAGTATTACCCAACAAATGCCCTTGTTACAGGTTATGATATTATATTCTTCTGGGTGTCACGTATGATATTCCAAGGAGTAGAATTTACAGGAACTCGACCTTTCGATGATGTATTAATTCATGGCCTTGTACGCGCAGAGGATGGACGTAAGATGTCTAAATCCCTTGGCAATGGTATCGACCCAATGGACGTAATTGACAAGTACGGAGCAGATTCACTACGCTATTTCTTAAGCACTGGTTCTTCTCCAGGACAAGATTTACGTTTCTCAGTAGAAAAAGTAGAGGCAGTTTGGAACTTTGCCAACAAAATCTGGAATGCTTCACGCTTTGCATTGATGAATATGGATGGATTGAAGTACGAGGAAATTAATTTAGATGGGAAAAAATCCGTTGCAGATGCTTGGATCCTAACTCGTTTAAATGAAACAATCGAGCAAGTAACAAGACTTTCAGAGAAATACGAGTTCGGCGAAGTTGGTCGTGCCCTATACAACTTCATCTGGGATGATTTCTGTGACTGGTATATCGAAATGTCTAAGCTTCCATTAAACGGAGATGACGAAGAAGCGAAGCATATGACTCGCTCGGTTCTTGCATACGTATTAGACAACACGATGCGTTTATTGCACCCATTTATGCCTTTCATAACAGAAGAAATTTGGCAAAACCTACCTCATGAAGGCGAATCTATTACAGTAGCGGCATGGCCGACAGTAAATGAAGAGCTTTCTGATCAAAGCCAAGCAGCAAGCATGAAATTATTAGCAGAGATCATTCGCTCTGTTCGTAACATCCGTTCAGAGGTACAAACACCGATGAGCAAAAAAGTACCGTTATACATTTCTGCAAAAGATGCAGATACACTAGCAGTACTAGAAGCAAACGCAAAATACTTAGAGCGTTTCTGTAACCCAGAGCCTCTAGTGATCGGTCAGGACCTAGATGATCCAGGTCAATCGATGTCAGCAGTAGTAACAGGTGCTCTTTTATACCTACCATTACAAGGCTTAATCGATATTGATGCTGAAAAAGCACGTCTGGAAAAAGAATTAGAAAAATGGGCAAAAGAAGTGAAGCTAGTTCAAGGGAAACTATCCAATGAACGCTTCGTATCAAAAGCTCCTGAGGCAGTAGTAGCCGAAGAGCGTGCAAAAGAACAGGATTACCTGGAAAAACACGCTACCGTTCTAAAACGTATTGAGGAATTAAATAGCTTGTAAAACAGCAAGTGTAGCCAGAGAACCTTGCAGAGATGGGGGAGAACCTTGCAGAGATGGAGTGGAACCTTGCGGAGACGAGATGTAACCTTTCAAGTGACCTGTCTAGGAGGAAATGGAAAATTTGTTGAAGACATTGGGAAAGTGTTGCGTAAACGAGTGGAAGTGTTGCAGAAAAGAGGCAAAGTGTTGCGCGAAAAGCCGGAGATGTTGCGGGAAATGGAAGT
>NZ_JBAEAP010000646.1:0-2939 GCF_056205495.1 Psychrobacillus sp.
CTGCTGCCAATTCAATATTTCCCGTTTCCTGAGTAACTAAGTAAGAATGTACTGTTAACGTTCGTGCTGAAGAGAAAATACTATCTGGCATCGCAGCAACTGTTCCTGCTGTTAAGAAGATAGCTGCCGATTCTCCCACGATACGTCCGATGGAAAGAATAATTCCGGATAAAATCCCTGGCATTGCACTTGGCAAAATAATTTTATAGAGCGTTTGTAGCTTCGTCGTCCCGAGTGCTAGAGAACCTTCTCGATACGTGTTATGTACCGTCTTTAATGCCTCTTCCGTCGTCCGGATAATGACTGGTAAAACGATAATCGTTAATGTCAGGGATGCCGCGATAATAGACATACCAAGCTTTAACGTAGCCACAAAGAATACCGCACCAAACAATCCATAAATAATAGAAGGAATCCCTGTTAGACTTTCAGTTGCGTAGCGAATGATTTTCACTAGTCGACCTTGCTTTGCATACTCGTGTAAATAAACGGCTGCCAAAATACCGATTGGTGTTGCAATAGCCAGTGAAATCAGAATCGAGTAAATAGTGGTGACGATCATCGGCCAGATGCCGCCTCCCTCAGTTGGAGAGTAATCGCCGAATATAAAATCAAAGCTGATTAATCGAAAGCCTTTATAAAAAATATAGCCAACAATGACAACGAGAATAGCAACCGATATGAAAGCAGAAAACCATAAGAGGCCACGTAATATATTATCCTTTACCCTATTCATATTAGTTGCCTCCTCTTGCTGTAATTCTGGCTAGTACGAAATTTAAAATTAGAATGAAGGAGAATAAGACAATCCCCGTTGCAAATAACATTTCCTGATGAGTTCCAAACGCATATCCCATCTCTAAAGCAATATTCGTAGTCAACGGTCGAACACTGTCTGTAAGACTTGTAGGAATGATCAAGCTGTTCCCCGCAACCAAAATAACGGCCATCGTCTCTCCGATAGCTCGTCCTAATCCAAGGACAATCGCTGCCATGATTCCAGACTTTGCAGCAGGAACAATTACTTTGAAAATGGTCCCGATATGAGATACACCAAGCGCTAAAGAGCCCTCTGTGTATGCCTTAGGTACAGCACGTATCGATGTCTCTGCTACTGTAACAATCGTAGGAAGCATCATAATGGCTAACACAAGAATGACTGCCAATAAGCTTTGTCCTCTTGCTAGTCCAAAGTTGTCCTGTAAAAAAGGAACGATAATCGCAAGTCCAAATACCCCGTACAATACAGAAGGGATACCAGCTAATAGCTGAATAGCTGGAGAAATTAATTTAGCTAGCCACTTAGGTGCAATCTCTGCTAAGAAAATCGCCGTGAACAAGCCAATTGGAACTCCAATAATTAATGCACCAATTGTCGCGAATAGAGAAGCCACGATCATTGGGAAAATACCGAATTTATCCTCACTTGGAACCCAGTCCGAGCCGAAAATAAAATCTATAAAGCTATAGCCCTCTGCTATAAACGGATAGGATCCTTTATAAAATACAAAACCTACTATTAACGCTAAACTGATGACCGATAATAAGGCGCAAGCAAGGAAAACCTTTGCAGATAAACCTTCTAGAAAATACTTGCGTTTGTTCGCTTTTTCTATTTCAACGGTTTGCTTCTCGAATGGTGGTGTAGTCACGCAAGTTCCTCCCATTATGTAATTTCACAGATTTTATTGAAGAATAGGGATAGCTCCTGCCTCCGAAACTATTTGCTGTCCTTCAGGATTTAAAATATAATCGATAAATTGCTGCCCAGCAGCTGTTAACTCGCCTTCCTTATAAACGAATAAGAATGGTCTTGAAAGACCGTACTTTTCGTCCAGCACGTTTTGTGCGGTCGGCTCTACGCCATTAATCTTCATCGGGTAGATCGTTTCATCGATATATTCGAAGGAAATAAAGCCAACTGCGTGCTTATTTGTTGCCACTGTTGTCTTGATATTACCGTTCCCACTAGCAACAATCGCATTTCGAATCAATTCCCCAGAGGAATAGCCGACAATTTCCTGGAACGCATCACGAGAACCAGAGCCGTCCTCACGCGAAACAACCACAATCTCTAAGTCTTCTCCGCCAAGCTCCTTCCAGTTCTTCACCTTACCAGTGAAAATCTGCTTCACCTGTTCCATCGTTAAGTTCTCCACCTTATTCGATGGATGCGTCACAATAACAATTCCATCATAAGCAATAATAATTTCTTCTAACTGAGCCGCTTCCTCGTCCTTTAAATCACGAGAGCTCATTCCAATTTCCGAAACACCATTTGTTGCATTGGTAATCCCAGCAGATGACCCAATTTGGTTAACCTCTATTTTGACCGATTCTGTTTCCTCATACTTCATCGCCAGCTTCTCTGCCAAAGGTCCCACCGAAGTAGACCCAGATATAGAGATCGTCTGCTTATCGCCACTATCCTGCCCTGAGTCATTACCTCCACAGCCAGCTAACAACGCAATCGGAATAACGAGAGAAACAATCGCTTTTTTAAATAACATGGACAACCTCCAAAAGTTATAGACTTCTATCTACTCTCCATCATAAGGCTAATTTCTTAACGTTCTATTAAGTGAATGTAAAGGTATTGTAAACTTTCTAAAAATGAATTAAATATATTGTGAATTTAATGAAAAATCGGTAAAAAGATATGGTGTGAATAGCGAGATATGGGAACGGTTAAAATTGTTGAAGTGACACCTAAAACAGAGATAACCGCACCTAAACAGGAGCTGTCTGTCACCTAAAATTGGGAATGTGTCACCTAAAACTGGAGATGCGCACATAAAACCTTTAAAGTGACACCTAAATCAGGGATCATCGCACCTAAACAGGAGCAATCTGTCACCTTAAATTGTGAATGTGTAACCTAAACCGAAGCTGTGCACCTAAAAATTAAAAAGTAACACCTAAATCTGCGATAACCGCAC
>NZ_JBAEAP010000647.1:0-12850 GCF_056205495.1 Psychrobacillus sp.
CACTCGAACGATCATCGTTCGAGTGCATTTTTTGTTTTTTTGAGTAAAAGAGGGATTTGTAAATATATATAGAATTTAGAAAATACCTGGCTGTGAGTTCTTATGGCCGAAACTTCTGGAAGGGGTGACATATTGAAAATGAAAAAAATTCAAAAGAGCATACTAATGAGAGGTATTACTTCTTAACTAGGGTATAAACCTCTCAAGGTAATGGGAGGAAAAATTAAAGGTGATGAATTTAGAAAACATGGTACACGTATTAGCTTCAAATACGGTGGCCCAAAAACTCGTTGAATTTTGGGGAAATGATGAGGGATCATTAGAACTATGGCGCGCAAGTTCAAACTTTGTATATGCTTTTAAACAAAATGAAATTCAATATTTTTTGCGATTTAATTTAGAACAGGATAAAACTATGGACCAATTAAAAGCTGAGTTAGAGTATATGCAATATTTATACTTAAATGGTTTTCCATCTGTCGTACCAATTCGTTCAAAGAATGGAGAATTAATTGAAACACTAATGGCTCCTGAAGGAACGTATATGGCTGTTGTCTTTAGTAAAGCAAATGGAATTAACCTGGATTCGAATGATATTACTGAAATACAGATGGAGGAGTGGGGAGAATCACTTGGCTCACTACACACTTTGTCTAAAAAATTCGAGCCTGGATTTGTAAGAAGAAAAAGTTGGTTGGACACAGTGGAGCTCATGGAAGGCGTGTTTCAAAGGCACCCTTCGGATCGTATTGCCCTAGAGGAGCTAACTAGAGTTACCTCATGGCTTCAATCGCTACCGAAGGATAATGAGACGTATGGACTCATACACTATGATTTCCAGCTGGATAATATCTTTTTTGAAGAGAATAAAAATTGTTTCAATGTAATCGACTTTGATGATGCAATGTACCATTGGTATGCGATTGATATTGTAACCGCCCTTGATGATTTTATTGGCGAGGAAAATCCTTCTTCAAAAGTATTAATGCAGTCTTTTTTGAATGGTTATCGCTCTAAAATGAATCTAGAAAATGATATAGTGGCTCAATTTCCACGGTTTCAAAGATATGCGAATTTATATAAATTCTACAAGTTATTGAGTTCGCTAGATCATGAAGTCATCATTGATGCTCCGTCTTGGTATGATGGATTAAGGGGAAAGTTAATGCGTGTGACAGATGATTTAAGAATGTCCTTTCAAAAGCCATGGTAAATATAATATGGTATATAAAGTGATGCTTTAGTACAAATGAATAGAAAAAAGAGACTGGACATTATGCTTGCGGGGTTGATGGAGAGAAAACGCGAAAACGTAACAAACAACTGTACTAGCATATCATATAAATAGCAGCAGAATTGACAGTATAAAAAACAATGAAAATGCCCAGGCTTTTATGCCTGGGTATTTTTTTCAATCACGTTCTATTATCTTGCGCTAGGTATCAAGTCTTACTCTTGGACCACTGTAATCTCGTCTTCAAATTAATTGGCATGAACATAAACAATTAAATTTATCTCATAATCAAAATATTTTTCTTAATAAAAATGAAACTTTTAAGATTTTCATCCGTAAATAATAATATACATATAGATGAAGGGAGGTTTAAGTGTGAAATTATCGCGGCTGTTAATTTCTTTTTGTTTGCTGCTTGCCGCTTTTGCTGTGTTGACTCCAACCTTTTCTGCAAACTCCAAGTTAGTCTATAAAGTTCCTGTTTATAAGGAAATAGAGAATGGTCTGTATGCTTTTTTAAAGCGCTCTATTAAGGAAGCGGAGGAAGCAGGAGCAGATGCCATCATCTTCGATATAAACACGCCAGGAGGGTTTGTAAATTCTGCAGAGAGTATCGTGAATTTGTTAGATTCTACCGATATTCGCAAAATAGCCTATATTAATTCAGAGGCATTATCTGCAGGGGCATACTTAGCACTGCACACAGATGAAATTTATATGTCACCAAATGGTTCCATTGGAGCGGCTGCTGTCATTGACAGTGCAGGAAATGCTGCAGACAAGAAGGCAACGAGTGCTTGGAAGGCTAAAATGATAAATGCTGCGGAAAGAACAGGGAAAAATCCTATTTATGCTCAGGCAATGGCTGATGAATCCGTAGATCTCCCACAGTACCGAGCAGGAGAAGGAGAATTGTTAACGCTTTCAGCAAAGGAAGCTATAGAAGTAGGTTATTCTGAGGGCACGGTTGCTACATTCGATAAGTTGTTAGTAGAGAGTAATCTTGAAGGTGCAAAAGTAGTGGAAACAGAGCTAGCTTTTGTAGAAACGCTCGCAAGAATTGTTACAAATCCAGTAGTAGTGCCGATTTTATTATCTCTTGCAAGCTTAGGCTTAGTTCTTGAGTTATATTCACCTGGGTTTGGACTTCCTGGCTCGGTAGGATTACTATCATTAGGTCTTTTCTTTTATGGGCATCTTGTAGCAGGGTTGGCAGGGTATGAATCCATTATTTTACTGGTAATAGGTATTATATTAATTATCGCTGAATTTTTTGTACCAGGAGGAATTATTGGTATAATAGGTTTAGCAGCTGTTTTATTTAGTATAATATTAGCAGGTGGTAATCTTTTTTACATGAGTGTTGCTGTTTTAATTGCAATAACAGTAGCTATATTAGGAATGGTGATTATTGTGAAATTCTTTGGTAAAAGAGTGAGATTGTTAAATAAAATGATTTTGACGGATGCTACTACTACTGAACAAGGGTATGTTTCTAATCAAAATCGTTTAGATTTAGTTGGAAAAATAGCAGAGACAATGACACAGCTTAGACCTTCAGGGACTATACGTATTGAGAATGAACGTATCGATGCGGTATCTGATGGTAGTTTTATCGGCAAAGATAAGAAAGTAGTAATTATCAAGGTGGAAGGCTCTCGAATTGTTGTTCGAGAAGCAAGAGAAGGGGAGGCAACACAATGATTTCTTCAGGCATGATTGGTACTATAGTTATTATTGTCATTGCATTCATTTTGTTATCGGTATTTTTAACATTTTTCCCGATAGCACTTTGGATTTCAGCATTGGCTGCAGGAGTTAAAATTAGTATTTTCACATTAGTAGGGATGAGGTTACGTCGAGTAATTCCGTCACGTATCGTAAACCCGCTTATTAAAGCACATAAGGCTGGATTAAATGTAACGATCAATCAATTAGAAAGCCATTACTTAGCAGGTGGTAATGTTGACCGAGTTGTTAATGCATTAATCGCTGCACATCGTGCAAACATCGAGTTGACGTTTGAGCGTGCAGCAGCTATTGACTTAGCAGGTCGTGACGTATTAGAAGCAGTACAAATGTCTGTTAACCCTAAAGTTATTGAAACACCGTTTATCGCTGGTGTTGCAATGAATGGGATCGAAGTAAAAGCAAAAGCTCGTATTACAGTTCGTGCCAATATCGATCGTTTAGTCGGTGGTGCTGGTGAAGAAACAATTGTAGCACGTGTTGGGGAAGGGATTGTAAGTACAATTGGTTCTAGTGTAAGTCATGAACGTGTATTAGAAAATCCAGATTTAATTTCACAAACAGTTTTATCTAAAGGATTAGACTCTGGTACTGCATTCGAAATTCTGTCGATTGATATTGCGGACGTTGATGTCGGTAAAAACATTGGGGCAGAGCTTCAAACGGAGCAAGCTGAAGCAGACAAGAAAATTGCGCAAGCTAAAGCGGAAGAACGTCGTGCAATGGCTGTAGCATCTGAGCAAGAGATGAAAGCAAAAGTTGTCGAAATGCGCTCTAAAGTTGTTGAAGCAGAGGCAGAGGTTCCTCGCGCAATGGCTGAAGCACTTCGTGAAGGTAACATGGGTGTCATGGATTACATGAATTATAACAACATTAAAGCGGACACTGGTATGAGAGACTCAATTAGCAAGGTAGGAAATGACAAGCCTTCAACGGATGAGTTGAAAGACTAGTATTAGCTCAGGAAGGAGGACTTCTCCTTGGAAGGTTTAATAATACCATTAATAATTATTATCCTTAGTTCATTGTTTGGCAGAAAGAAGCCGGAAGAAAAGCCGGCTCCCAAACCTGCACCTCGTAACACCCAAAATGCTCCACAGCAAAAACCTGTTAACCCTAATCCCTTTAAAAGCTTAGGGGATTTAGCAAAAGAGTTTCAGCAGGAGCAACAACAAGCTAGACCCGAAAGAAAACAAACACCTAGAAAGCAAGCTCCAAAACAAGTAGTACAGGCAGCAGCTCCTCCTATTGTTGAAAAAGTCGGAAGAGAAGTAGGGAGAGACCAAGGTGTACCGAGGTCAACAGGCCGTCTTTCCGTCCATCAAGTGGGACCTACAAATATAACAAAAAAATCGGTCGTTCAAGAAATAATGCCTGATACAAAAGAAGAGCTAATGCGCGCCATTGTCTTATCAGAGATATTAGCTCCGCCAAAATCTAAAAGATAACTCATGAACACCCCTTTACATGCATAAATTCATGTAAAGGGGTGTTTTTTATCAAACAATTATTTCCACTCCATGCGAGTATTATGATTGATAACTTTGATGACATTATATTAGATTATGAAATTTCTCTTCTTCGGTTAACAGATACGGAGTTAGTCTGTTCCTACAACCATTATCTTCTAGAAATAAAAGCAGACCGTTTGTCTATAAAGTCCATGTCGATGGAGCGCCTTCATCTTCAGGTAGACAAACTCCTTCACTTTAAACTTACTAGGAAGGAAAGCAGCTGATGCCACAACAACTAATTAGGATCCAATTGCCAAGCTCTACTGATCAGTTTCTCTTATTTCAAAAGCTGTTATCACAACAAATTGAAGTATATCGGGTGTATAGCACAGAAGAAAGCTTGTTCTTTTCTATCAAACGTAAGGATCTTAAAGAGTTTAGAAAGATAAGGAAAACATTGAAGGTTCCTGTACATCTAAAAGATGAGACAAAAAATCGTACGATTTCTTTATATTCATATTCCATAATCGGGGTAATCTTTTTTTTCATAATACCAGTGGTTTTGGCACAATTTATATGGAAGATCAATATTGACTCTTATACGCCAGAAAGCAATATTCTAATTACAGAACAACTGAAAGAAATGAAAATTAAAGAACGTATACGTATTTCTTCTTTACCGTCAGAACAAGAAATTCGGCAAAAGCTACTTTTAAAGCATAAGGAGTTCTCTTGGATACACTTCACGCAATCAGGTTCCACTTTAACAGTGACTCCGATGCTTGCTCCAATCACGAAGGAGAGAGAAGTGAAAAATGCTCCTGCATCTCATCTTATTGCTAAAAGAAGCGGCGTTGTTACAGACTTTGAGCTAGTAAAAGGAGTTAGAGCAGTCGAGAAGAATGCTGCCGTAAAAAAAGGTGACATACTTGTAAACGGCTTTGTTACTCAAGGAGAAAAACGAATTATAACTAGCGCAGAGGGCAAGGTCTATGCAAGTTATTGGATAGAGCTTAACTTCGAACTTCCCAAAAAAGTGACCATTGTAAAGCCGACTACTAGAGAAGTGCTGATTGAGAAAAAATCCAATAACAGCAATGAATATTGGAAGGAAATAGCTATGCCTAGATTCTTACAGCCATATTTTAAAGCGGGCTATGTACAGGGCAGTGAAAAAGTTACCTATGACTTAGATGAAGAATCGGTAGAGCATTTAGTTCGACCTTTATTATTTCAAAAAATTATGAATGATTTACCGAGGGGCACTCAAATCTTAGAAGATAAAGTTTTACAGATGTCTATAGAAAATGATAAAGTTAAAGGAAAGATATTATTACTAATAAATGAAAATATTGCAACACCACAAGTTATACCCCAAGGAGACGACACATGAGCCAACAAAAACAATTAGATATTAATCTACAGGATCCAACTGAAGCAGTAATGCTGCTTGGTATTTCAGATAAGAATATTAAACTGATTGAAGAAGAGTTGAAGGTGCAGTTGATCACCAGAGGAGAACTAATACAAATTGCTGGTGAAGAACAAAATGTAGAAGATGCAAGGCAGCTAATCATACAACTTCTACTTGTAATTCGAAAAGGTATTAATATTAACCTTCGAGACGTAACCACAGCTATAGAAATGAGTGCAAATGGAACAATTGAATATTTTGCAAGTCTTTATGATGAAGAAATAGCTCGAAATACTAAAGGGAAGGCAATACGGGCAAAAACCATTGGACAAAGAGAGTATGTCCACGGTATTAGACATACTGATTTAACGTTTGGAATTGGACCAGCCGGTACGGGAAAAACTTACCTTGCTGTAGTAATGGCTACACAAGCTTTAAAAAATGCACACGTTAAGAGAATCATTTTAACACGTCCAGCAGTTGAGGCAGGGGAAAGTCTAGGATTCCTACCAGGAGATCTAAAAGAGAAGGTAGACCCTTATTTACGTCCTTTGTATGATGCATTACATGATGTATTAGGAACGGAGCAAACGGATCGCCTTATGGAACGCGGAACAATAGAAATTGCTCCTCTTGCTTATATGCGCGGCAGAACGTTAGATGATGCTTTTGTTATCCTGGACGAGGCCCAAAATACTACAAAAGCCCAAATGAAAATGTTTTTAACACGATTAGGCTTTGGTTCAAAAATGGTCATAACTGGAGATAAAACTCAAATAGATTTGCCTAAGGGTGCAGAGTCAGGTCTCATTGTAGCAGAAAAAATACTACAACAAGTTTCTGGCATACACTTCCAATATTTAGAGCAAGGCGACGTAGTACGTCACCCATTAGTTGCTAAAATTATATCTGCGTATGAAGAGCAGTAGTCAATAAGTTAAACGTGAAATCAGCAACTTGATTTCACGTTTTTATTTCTTTTTAAAGGCAGTTAATTTCTTTGAACCTCTCCATACTAGCTGTTTGTGAGGAAGAGAACTTCTGTGGGGATAGCTCAAGCTCCAAACCAAAGCAGAAGCAAAAGCCACGGAAATTTGGAAGGTGTGCCCCTAGGGAAGTATCACACCAAAAGGAAAACAACTATAAATGGAATAGAAGCCACGAAAACTTTATCACTTACTAGTTATTGAGTAATAGGTACCTCGAATAGAAGATGAACGAATTACCTCCCGATAACGTCATCATTCTAACTGTAAACCAGTCAATTCAGATAAATTGGTCAAATTTTGAAAATATAAGGTATAATAAAGAGAATAGTAGACGAGGGGATGATAGGATGAAGTCTTTAATGATCAAGTGGAGAAAATGGCGAGAAAGTAAATATCTCCCTTTAATTATTATCCTTCTAACTTCCATAAGCATGTTTCTACTGGTTAAGGGAAGCGTGCAAGAAAATACATATGATATATCCTTAATGAATTTAGCACCTGAAACTATCCGTTCAGTTAAAACGATGGAAGACCCAGTAAAAACTGAAGAAGAAAAAGACCAGGCTGCTTCAGAAGTTAATCCTGTCTATCAGTTCCAGGATGAAACAGCTGAAAATCAGGCCACTATCATTGAGTCTATTTTCGATAGTGTAATAGAGATTAAGCAATCTATCACAAGTGATGAGCCTGAAGCGGCAACAGATAGTCTTCAAAGACTAAAAAAAGAAATGAACATTCTAGCAGAAAATGCTAGCTTTGTACCGTTAACTGACGATGCACTGAGTATATTATTAAGTCAAAACATAGCAACAATAAATGATGTTAAAGAAAAGCTTCCTATCCTAGTAGAAGAAACATTAAGTGAACCGATTAGGAATGAAAATTTAGGTACAGAAAGAGATAAGGTTGTTCAGAAAGTACGAACTACTTTTAATTACCCAGACAGTTTTATGAGCGTTTTAGTTTCTATCGCTCGGGGCTCCATTATAGCTACAGAAGCAAAAAACGATGAACTAACTGAGCTACGCATGGAACAAGCTAGAGCTAGCGTTGAACCAACTAGAATTTTACAAGGTCAAATACTCGTTCAAAAAGGGGAAATTGTCAGTAAAGATGTGTATCGTCAACTAGATCTATTAGGAATGCTGACTGATAAATCATCTTATAAACAATATATAGGTGTAGCTCTTTTTGTATTGATGACAATGTGGGTGCTATTCGGACAAACCATTCGTTTTAAAGACCCTAATGTTATCAATGTGAAAAATCTGATTGTTGTGGCTTTTAGTGTTATTGTATCCGTCTTGATGATGAAAGTGCTACAATCAGTAGCGTACAATTTTGATGTTGTTATTGCATTTTTGTTTCCTACTGCAATGGTATCCATGTTAGTTTATATTCTAGTCAATGAAAGAGCGGCATTTATATCTAGCTTTGTCGTAGCTGCCTATGCAGGGATTATTTTTCAGGAAGGATATACGAATATCTTTCAAATGGAAGTTGCTTTATACATACTCTTTGGTGGTATAGCAGGGATTTTTGCCGTACAGCGTATGTACAATAGTTCTCAAATTTTACGTTCAAGCTTAATTGTTGCGTCTATAAATTTAACTTTTATCTTATTTTATCTGTTAATGACAAAGACAACTTATGAGTTTGTTGATGTAGCTTTCTATATTGGCGCTGCCTTAATATCTGGTATATTATCCGGGGCTCTTACACTTGGTATTTTGCCTTTCTTTGAGTCGCTTTTTGGAATCTTATCCACAATGAGGCTCATAGAACTTTCTAACCCAAATCATCCGTTGCTTAAGAAAATTTTAACTGAAACCCCTGGTACGTATCATCACAGTCTGATGGTGGCAAACTTAGCAGAAGCAGCTTGTGAGGCAATTGGAGCGAATGGCTTACTGGCTAGAGTTGGATGTTATTATCATGATATCGGAAAAACCAATCGACCTGGGTTCTTTATAGAAAACCAAGTGAACGGCTATAATCCACATGATAACCTTTCTCCAGAAGCTAGCAGGGATATTATTATTTCTCATGCAACAGATGGAGCGAGTATTTTAAAGAAGCATAAGCTACCGAAAGAAATCGTAGATGTGGCGGAACAGCACCACGGCACTAGTTTATTGAAATTCTT
Source organism: Psychrobacillus sp. (assembly GCF_056205495.1). NCBI lineage: Bacteria > Bacillati > Bacillota > Bacilli > Caryophanales > Bacillaceae > Psychrobacillus > Psychrobacillus sp. Next base: position 8,987 of record NZ_JBAEAP010000647.1, read on the forward strand.
TTATTATAAAGCAAAAGAAAATAATCCTAATACTACTGAGGAGTCCTATAGATATCCTGGGCCAAAGCCACAGACAAAAGAAATTGCAGTTATTTCAATTGCAGATAGCGTAGAGGCGGCTGTAAGATCCATGAAGGAGCCAAATGGAGAGAAAATCCACAGTCTGATTAAATCCATTATTAAAGATAAGGTAATTGATGGACAATTAGACGAATGCGACTTATCATTCAAAGAAATAAAGAAAATTGAAGAAAGCTTCTGTTCAACTATGAATGGCACATTCCATTCGAGAATAGAATACCCTAAATAAATAGTAAGGAGTCAATAATATGTTAGAACTCGATTTAATGGACGAAACAAATACATTAACTAAAGAAGCTATTGCACTAGTAGAAAAAGTACTACAATCCGCAGCAGGGCAATTGAATGTAAAAAACGAGAGCGAAGTAAGTGTTACGTTCGTTACAAACGATCAAATCCAAGAAATCAATAAAAATTATCGGAACAAAGATATGCCTACAGATGTAATATCTTTTGCTATGGAAGAAATGGGTGAAGGTGAAATAGAAATTAAAGACGCTGACATACCCACATTGCTTGGAGATATCATTATTTCTGTAGAACGTACGATTGAACAAGCACAAGCATACGGGCATACCTTTGAACGCGAGCTTGCTTTTTTAGCCGTCCATGGTTTTTTACACCTATTAGGATATGATCATGGGACGGAAGAAGAAGAAAAAGAAATGTTTGGTCTACAGGAGAAAATTTTGCAGGAGTTTGGTTTGAAGCGTGAAGGCCATGAACTTTCATAAGTTTGGGAAATCCTTTGTCTACGCTACACAGGGAGTTATTCATGCTATAAAGACTGAGCAAAATTTCCGACTGCATTTGTTTGCTGCAGGTATAGTATTCCTTGCAAGTTTATTAACTGGCCTCTCTAAATGGGAGTGGATAATCGTTGTTATGCTCATTTTTGGGATGTTCATGATAGAATTAGTTAATACGTCCGTAGAAAGAATTGTAGACCTTGCTTCTCCGGACTCCCATCCTTTAGCCAAACAGGCTAAGGATCTTGCTGCAGGCGCATGTCTAGTCTATGCGATCTGCACAGTAATAGTAGGTTTAATTATATTCATACCGAAATGGTCGGTAATCTTATTTTAAAGGTGTGATTTTATATGAAGAAAGAAGAATTACTAAAAGCATCTATCACAGCCATGGAAAAAGCATACGTTCCGTATTCGAAATTTCCTGTGGGAGCAGCTTTACTTACTAAAAGTGGAGATGTTATATTAGGCTGTAATATTGAAAATGCATCTTTTGGGTTAACAAACTGTGCTGAGCGAACTGCTGTTTTTAAAGCTGTGTCAGAAGGTATAAAAGACTTTACAGCAATAGCTATCGCCGGAGATACAGATGGACCGATCTCCCCATGCGGAGCATGTAGACAAGTGTTAGTGGAGTTCTGCGAGCCTAACATGCCCGTATATTTAACAAACTTAAAAGGAAATGTAACAGAAACGACGGTATCAGAATTATTGCCTGGAGCTTTTACAACGGAGGATTTAAATTATGCTGGAAAACAATAAAGGATATAAATCAGGATTCATATCAATAATCGGACGACCAAATGTAGGGAAATCTACATTTTTAAACCGTGTAATAGGGCAAAAGATAGCAATAATGAGTGATAAGCCACAAACAACGCGCAACAAGGTACAAGGAGTTCTTACTCTAGACCAAAGTCAAATGATTTTTATTGATACTCCGGGTATTCATAAGCCGAAGCATAAGCTAGGGGACTTTATGTTAAAAGTTGCAAAAAATACGCTTCGTGAAGTAGATGTTATCATGTTCATGGTAAATGCAACAGAGCCTAGAGGTAAAGGTGATGAATTTATCATTGATCTATTAGAAAAAAACGAAACTCCCGTATTTTTAGTGATCAATAAAATAGACCAAGTACATCCAGATGATTTAATCGGAATTATTGAATCTTATAAAGATAAATATGATTTTGCTGAAATCGTTCCTATTTCTGCTCTTCAAGGTAATAATGTAGAAAGACTGCTAGAAACAATTCAATCATATTTACCGGAAGGTCCACAATATTATCCAGCGGATCAAGTAACTGACCACCCAGAGAGATTTATCATCTCTGAATTGATCCGTGAGAAAGTATTGCACTTGACTAGAGAAGAAATACCACATTCAATTGCGGTTGTAATTGACAAGATAAAAAAAGAAGAAGATACAGATAAAGAGATGATCCGTGTTATGGCTACTATTATTGTAGAACGTGATTCTCAAAAAGGTATTGTAATCGGTAAAAGAGGTGCACTTCTAAAAGAAGTTGGGACAAGAGCACGTCATGATATTGAAATGCTTTTAGGAACTAAAGTTTTCCTAGAACTTTGGGTTAAGGTTCAAAAGGATTGGCGCAATAAATCTGCCCACCTAAAAGATTATGGATTTAGAGAAGACGAATATTAATATAGAGGAAGCATAGAAGGAAGGGAAGGCTTTTGCTTCAAAAGGTAGAAGGGATTGTCTTACGAACCTCCTCCTACGGAGAAACAGATAAAGTAGTAACTATATTCTCTCGAGAGCTTGGAAAAAGGGCTGCGATGGCTCGTGGAGCTAAAAAGCCAACTAGCCGTCTTTCTTCGATCTCTCAGCCTTTTACCTATGCATATTTTTTAATACAACAAGGGAGAGGGATGGGGTCTCTTCAACAAGGTGAAATAATTGATTCGATGCGTGTCATTCGAGAAGATATTTTTACTACAGCTTATGCTAGTTTTATAATGGAGCTAGTAGATAAACTAATTGATGATGAATCTCCTAAACCACATGTGTTTACAATTTTACAGCAAGCATTAGAGGCAATATCAGAGGGCTATGATCCAGAAGCCATTAGCTTGTTTGTTGAGTGGAAGATGTTATCCGTAGCTGGAATTTATCCGGTACTTCATCAGTGTGCCAATTGTGGAGCAACAGATGGGGAATTTGCATTCTCTTTTGCTCAAATCGGCTTTTTATGTCATCGTTGTTTTACGATTGACCCTTATTTAATCCGTTTAACCCCCTCACAGGTGAAGTTAATCCGAACATTTTATACCGTTCCTATTGACCAGGTTGGTAAGCTATCTTTGAAAAAAGAGACGAAGGGTTTTATAAAGAAAATCGTACGAACAATATACAATGAACAAGTAGGAGTTCGTTTAAAATCTCAGGGGTTTTTAGATCAAATGAACAAAACTCCAGAGTTTTTTCAGCCTAAAAAAGAAACTCATTCGGAAGAGTAATTCCGAATGAGTTTTTTTATTGGAAAGGCTCTGTTAAATTTAATTGTTGGTTTTTGATGTGCACAAGAAAATGCACGAGAGGCTGTTACAAAACCGTCCCCAAACTTGCATTTGGGTTTTATTTTGTATAGTTTATTAAAAACTGTTGCACTAAATTTGCCTTTGGTTAAAGTATATTTGTATAAAACCGGCTAGACTTTACTCTTTAGATACACCTTTTCCACCTTTTGTTTTTAGCGTGCTAATTCTTTCTATACTAGTAATAATGGGTTTTGCTTGGCTGATTAATTTTTGAGTAACCTCAAGACCTAGAGAGGCTTGATGGGAACTTTCATTAGTCCAAATTTCATAAACATAAACTGAATGTGGTTCATTATCGGCAATGTTCACTACATATATTTCACATTCATCTAAAGTTTCCATTGATTCAGCTGCTTCTATCAAAATATTAACCATTTCTTCTTTTTTTCCTTCTTGAACGATAAACTTATTAAGTAGGCTAAATTTATTCATTTCATTCTCCTTAAATTTGTCATTACTTAAGTAATTCTAT
>NZ_JBAEAP010000648.1:0-1502 GCF_056205495.1 Psychrobacillus sp.
CTAGAAAAGTCTTTTATCATGAAGTGCCTATTGAAAAGAAGGATTTTATACTAGCGTTCTTGTTTATTTGTGTTTTAATACTTAGCTGTATTAGTAGTTTGTGGCTACCTTAAAAGAGGTGTCATCCGATATGGATGACACCTCTTTTTGAATGGACGTAACCCCACTCCATACTCTCTAAGATAATTTTTGATTCACTGTCTCTAAATACTCCTCATCCTCTATCAATTTAAATAGAAAGAAGTCTATATTTTTTTGCAACGTGAGGCTTTGTAACATCGATAAGTCATCTAACATAATGACCATCTCCATTCTCTCTCCGTTCTTTGTTTCCACATAAATCGTCTGGTTAAGAATGAAAGCTGTTGACCCACCTTTTTTACCTATGTGATGGAATTTTTGTTGATTACTTTCATGAACAAGTGGCCATTCCAATATATCCCTTAAAGTATTAGTGACACTTGGCGAAAATTCATTGTTTGACACACTTGAAAGGATATTCCCATAGGTGGCTGCAGTAGCTCCGATTAGTCGGTCAGACCAGATCCGTTGAATATCCATGGAAATCTTAGATGCATCTGTAACTGCAAATTGTTTGAATTTCAATTGTTGACTTACTTCGATTGCTAAAGAACGATATTCTTCCATAGACATTTCGTTAAGTCTATTCATTAAATCTTTATTGCTTAAATTCTCCTGCTCCTTTAGGTAGCTCGAGATAGCTAGTCCTCCAACAATAGGGTAAACCTCTTCATGGTTTTCTATGTTTAACTCTTCCATCCTATTATTGATTGCATCTAGACCCAGCAAATCCATAAGGTATTCGGTGTTAGCGTTTGAGCTAAACTTGATCATTCCTTTTGCTACTTCCTGTAGCGTTGGTTGTTCTGTTTCCAAGCTCTCTTTCCAAGCCTCATGGGCTCCCCCATCGGTTTGGGGAATATAATAAACATTTAGGTCATCTAAATCAATAATAGTAGCAGGATCTACTTTTCCTTCTTCTACCTGAAAGGCATATTCTAAAGCAACCATTATTTTCACAACACTTGCAAGTGGCCTAACTTCTTCATCGTTGTGACTAATGTGTACTTCACCCTCCTTTGCAAAATAGAGGGAGGTTGTTTCTGGATTTTCTATAAGATGCTCTAAGACTATGTCAGAATCCGTCTTTCCAAAGAGATCTCCTAATAGCCAATAAACCACTCCTCCTATGACAATAAACATACAAGCATAAATAACGATCATTTTTCTCGTATATGTTTTTTTATCTAATAATATTGCAAGTATAAATAGCACGGCAATTCCAATCCAAAGATTAAAGTTATAAAATATATGTGCGATTATAATTACCACTAAGGTGACCATCGTTATAACAATTCCAATAATGTCCCATTTACTAAGATTTTTTGCGCTCTTCAAGGGAAGAAGTGTAAAAAAAGCAAATATCCCAATACCAATCCACATATAAATGCACATCGTATCCTCCTAATACTTTCTTTTTA
>NZ_JBAEAP010000649.1:0-4303 GCF_056205495.1 Psychrobacillus sp.
GTCTCCGATGCGTTAGCTTTACAGGCCATTCGTCTAATCAGCAATTCCATTCGTACCGCTGTATCGAACGGTGAAGACAAACAAGCTCGTACCGATATGAGCTACGGCAGCTATTTAGCCGGCCTTGCCTTCTTCAACGCAGGAGTTGCCGGTGTTCATGCACTCGCGTATCCACTAGGCGGTCAGTTCCATATCGCCCACGGAGATTCCAATGCCGTCCTACTCCCTTATGTTATGGGCTACATACGCAAAAGCTGCGAAAAACGCATGAAGGATATTTACGAGGCAATGGGCTTCAGCTCTAGTAACCTATCTCAGGAGGAAGCATCCTATAAATGCGTCGCTGAGCTAAAGAGATTAGTAGAAGACGTAGGAATCCCTTCTACCCTTCAAGGCTTCGAGATTCCAGAAAGCGCCCTAGAAAGCTTGACGGAAGACGCAACAAAACAGAAGCGAATTTTGGCTCGCAGTCCGCTGGAGCTTGGTGAAAAAGAGATTGCTGCAATTTATCGAGCAGCTTTTGATGGAGAGATTGTGGAGTAGATTTGTTTTGGTTAGTCCCTGTGCCAGTTGGTGGCATGGGGATTTTTTGTTTCCCTATAAGTTGAACAAGAAAACCGAAACCTTATTTTTTTTATATGCATGGATGTTGTCACTAAAGAATAAATATGGAATTACTACCACTTCGAAATCTCCTATAGAAAATGGCTGAACGGGTTAACACGGAAAAGTGGAAAAACGAGGTTGATCTATGCTAGAAAAACTTAGAAAAATTAATATGCAAACGGCTGTATGTATGGGAATTTGTTTTTATTCCTTAACAATTTTACTACATGTTCTAATTATAAGCAGTGTAATACCATTTACATGGGTTAATGGTGGACGCTCTGATTCCTTTGCAGCTCAGCTACCGATATCTATTATCAGTATCGTTATTTGTATTTTGGGAGGAGTTTTCACACTATTTGTTGGTGGAAATACACAATACAAACATAAACGAGTAAGAATCGTCTGTTGTTGGTTTTTGGTTGTATTTTGGTCTTTTGGGTTTTTACAACAATTGTTGGGAACCCCGTTTGAAAAAATGGTTTGTTCGTTACTATTGATTCTTGGAATCTTCTCGAACTTGCGTATGGCGATTGAAAAAGATGTCACCACTTAAGGCTACAAGTTTTTGAAAAAAGTACTTATACTGATACGGATGCTTTAGTAAAAAGGAAAACAAACTAAAATGGGCTTAGCGAAAATATGCCAGCTCATTTTTTGTGTCTTGAATCCACCTTTAACATAGCCAAAAACAATTAACTTCTCTTTACATTTGCTGATATAATTGGAATAAAACATTAAAAGGAAGATTTTTGTGATAAAACTACAACTTCGACATATTTATATCTTCTTTCTACTTATTTCTATTGTATGTGTATACAGTGCCATACGCATTTCTAAAATGAAGGATACGGCTGACTTCGTGGATTTCTCTATAACCTTAATTTCTATTGTCGTATCTATTCTTGCTTTCCATTTTGCACTTAAAACCTATGTATCTATTGATAGCGTTAACGCCATTAATAAAATGCAAGGCAATGTGCTAGAAAACCCGGATTATGTTACCTCTATTCCTTCTATAATGAAAAAATACGCTCAATCCAATGCTACTGACGTATCCAAAGCAATATATGGAGATTTAACCGTTCTATATAAGAAGCAATCCAAATCTGCGATTGAGTTTGCTAATAACCTACAATACTTTATTGATTTAATTGTGTTCTTTCCTTCCTTGTTCACTGATTCCAATGCAAATCATAAAGAAAATGCGAAGAAAATGGATGAGATTTTGAAATTAATCGATAAACGTTTAAAGTCTTTAATGACAATAAGCACAGGAAATCTTTTATTAGTTGAAGAAACTATACAGCTTTTAAAATATGTAATGAAATACCAAAAGCTAGTGAATACCGAAAACAATAATATCCCTGCTTCTATATTAGAGATAAGAGGAAGTTTATTAAAAAATCCTGTGTCTAAAACTATTTACAATAATTACTTAGGGCTGTACTATCGCCAAAAGGCCATGGATATAATTTCAAAAGAGTTAAACCTTTCTAAGGATTTATTAGAAATCACAAGTTTAGAAGAAATTCGAGAAAATATAAGTGGAATTAACTCTGGATCCAGGCAAGTGGCTATTATGTACTTGGAGGAAGCCACGCAAGCCTTTGACCAGGCTCTTGAAAGCTCAGAACAAGATATTATGTGGATAGGATTTGTTTCTTTTAACCGTGCAAGAGCCGAGTTTTTCTTAGAACTTTTAACTGAAACATATTCTAATGAATGGGCTACCAGTATGAACGATGCTATAGTGGCTCGAGAGAAATTAAATATTATCCTGGACGACTTGTTCGAGGATAATGAAGCTACCTTTTTACGAAAGTCATTCTATTTTGAAGAGCATTTCGCAAAGATCGTATATGTGAATATTTGTGTGGCTAGTAAGATCGATATAACCAGTACTTTAAAGCAGCCCGAATACAAATATCCAAGCTACAACAACCTACTAAATGACACATATCTTATGAATCCAATAGCTAGCACTTCCAACCGAATTCATAAATATCAGCAACAGCTACAACAATATATGGAGAATGAAGTTACTATCTTGTAGACATTCTTTGAAGTGATGTAATTCGTTCAGGATTTATCGATGGAGTAGATTTGTTTAAGTTAGTCCCTGTGCCTATTGGTGGCATGGGGATTTTTTGTGGAACAAGGGGTTTTCCCTTTTGTGCAAGGTTTTCGTCCGTCTCCGCAAGGTTCTCTTCCATCTCCGCAAGGTTCACTCTCGTCACAGCAAGGTTCTCCTCCATCTCTGCAAGGTTCTACCGTCTCTGCAAAGTTCACTCCCATCTCCGCAAGGTTTTCTCCCGTCTCCGCAAGGTTCACTCCCGTCTCCGCAAGGTTTTCTCCCGTCTCCGCAAGGTTCTACCGTCTCTGCAAGGTTCACACCCGTCTCTGCAAGGTTCACACCCGTCTCTGCAAGGTTCTACCCCATCTCTGCAAGGTTCACTCCCGTCTCCGCAAGGTTCTACCGTCCCATATTAAAAACACTCATCCGGGATTTCCGAATGAGTGTTAGATCAATTATTTTAGTAAGTCAATATATCGACTGTACACGTATCCTTTTTTACCTTTGTAGGAAATGACATACCAGCCTTTTTCATTGCCAAGCACTTCTACTTCTTTGTTTTTAGCAATGGTTCCTAGCACTTTTCCACTGTTTGCTGCTTGAGCGCGGACATTCAAATGGTAAGCTGTTACTTTTCCTTTTGGTGCTTCTGGCTTAGTTACAGCCGGTTTTTTATTATCTTGAGGTATTGGCTTTGCTGGTTTAGTAGGTTTAACTGGTTTCTCTTTATCCTTTGGTGCTTCTGGTTTATTTAGTGCTTTAGCTAAGGCTAAATAAAAGTCTCCTGTTGTGTTTACTTTTGCAAATTGGGCGGAGTCCACTTTAGCTTTTCCTGATAGCTCTTTTATTTCCTGCTGTGTAATCGCATCCTTTACATTGATGGATGCGATATTCGTGTACTTTCCATCTTCTGTTGTAGGTACAGTTAGAATTCCTTTGTTGACTAGTTCTACAACGGCTTTTCGTGCTGGAGATTTTGTATCTACACCGACGATTTTCCAGTTGTTTTGAATAGTTGGTTTATATTCGCCCTTCATCTCGTCCTTTAAGTATCTAATGGCAAGGTTGCGAATGGTACCACCAGTTTCACCATAGGCACTTTCATCCTTGGATGACCAGGTCATATTAAACTTACGACCTTCTAACGCTTGTCCTTTAGATAGAAGAAAGTCCATTCTATATGCATTCATCCCTAATGTTAAGTGATCCTCTGCTTTAATCGGAGTTCCGTCTAGCTTTCTAAGGTTTTTAATACGTTTTCCCGGTGCCTCGGATAAGTCGATATCGTATTTCACATTACCGAAGAAGTCATTTGTACTGTATTTGGAAGCACGGCGAGTTTTATCAAAGCTTACTGTCACGTCACCATCACGCGTACTATTGAAATAGCCAACTGCCCATTCCATATAATCCTTTAAGTCTTTTCCTGTTACTTCATAGACAGATACTTCTCCACCAGCAAACTGATAGTTGTAAGCAATGTCTTTTTTCTTGATAGGTCCAACATTTAAGGAAGCTTTGTCATTGTCAATCTGATGAGCTACTACATCTGCATTACTATAATGAAGCATCACCTCATGGATAAAGTCCGACAAAGGTGTTTCTTGGACTTGCACTGCT
>NZ_JBAEAP010000650.1:0-6346 GCF_056205495.1 Psychrobacillus sp.
GGCTATTTGTAGATATCATCGTGATAGTAGTCGGTATCACGATTTTTTTATGTTTTTAGAAAATTCATTTCCATTATATTCTACGTGAAGATATACTTAATGTATCTATATGAGGGGGGCATACCATGAAAATTTATGCACACAGGGGCTCGGCTGGAACTCATCCTGAAAACACGATCTCAGCATTTAAAGCAGCTGCGGCTTTACCTATATTTGGAGTAGAATTCGATGTTCATATGACAAAGGATGGGGAGCTTGTAGTAATTCATGATGAAAAAATTGATCGTACTTCTAATGGACAAGGCTTTGTGAAAGATATGACTCTTTCCCAGTTAGAAGCGTATGACTTTGGAGCTTGGTTTTCTCAAAAGTGTAGAGGAGAAAAAATACCAACCTTAAGAGAAGTATTATATGTGTTTAAAGATACTCATCACCATATTAATATTGAATTGAAATCAGATATATTCCCTTATGAAGGGATGGAGGACAAGGTAATTGAAATGCTCCAAGATTACCGATTAACTAACCGTGTCGTAGTTTCATCCTTTAATCACGAGGTAATTCAAAGTTTTAAAAGAAAGGCTCCAAATGTAGAAACTGCCATTTTATTTATGGAAGTAATGATTGCTCCTCACAAATATGCAGATTTAGTAGGAGCTGACGCGTTACACGCTTTCTTCCCAACGGTTATAAGAAAGATGGGTCATGACGCAGTAGCAAGCGGTAAAAAGGTGCGTGTTTTCACAGTAAATGATGAAGCTTACGTGGACATGTTAGAAGAGATTGGGATCGATGCCATTTTTACTGACTATCCGAAAAAAATGTATGAGTATTTAAATAAATGATAGTGTGCTGAAGTCTAAACACAATTAAATAGACTGGGATATAACTAGTCAATCAAATATAAAAATGTGAAATCAGCAACCTGATTTCACATTTTTATTTCTTTTATAGCTCCTATTTGTGCCCTAGAATGAGCTTGTCCTAAAGTATAGCACCTACTTATGATTTCTTAAGTAATAGATAGATAAAGTAAGGAGCACCAATAAGGGAAACTACAATACCAGTTGGGATACCGCTAGGCTCAAGTATATTTCGTCCAATCGTATCAGCTAACAGCAATAGCCATCCGCCTAATAGGATTGCAATTGGTAAAAATAGTTGATGTCTTGGACCTACTAGCGATTTCGCGATATGGGGAGCCATTAAACCAATAAATGCAATACCACCCGTAACACTAACTGCAGCTGCTGCTAAAGCTACTGCCACCATTAAGAAGGCTATACGTTCTTTCTCAATGGATACACCAACTCCAATTGCCACAGGCTCACTAAGTCCTAAGAGATTTAAGCGGTTAGCTCGATACATGGTAAATGGAACGAGTACGATTAGCCATGGTAGTAAGGCTAAAATAAAGGGCCAGTCTGCGCCCCAAATGTTTCCTGCTAACCAATTGGCTATAAAATCAACTTTTTTAGTATCAGCAGAAGAAATGAGAACAATCATTAAGCCTGAAAGCGCCATGGAAAAGCCCACACCTATTAATACTAAACGTACTGGCTGGAGTCCAACTTCGCGATTATAGGAAAAGATATAGATTAGAAATGCTGTAAGTAAAGCTCCTAAAAATGCCACAATAGGTAAAAGGTAAATAAATGAACCAGGATCTATAGGGAAAAATAAAAAAAACAAAGCAATTGCTACACCTGCTCCAGAATTGATACCAATTATCCCAGGGTCGGCTAAATCGTTTCGAGTAATCCCCTGGAGTATAGCTCCTGATAAAGCAAGAGCCATGCCTGCAAGTAAGGTAATAATAATTCGTGGGAGCCTGATAGAAAATAGTACAAACTCTTCCTTAAAGGAGCCATCTCCTAATATAGTTGGAATCAAGCGGTCAAAGGATAGAGAAGAATAGCCAATCCCCGCACTCACGAAAGCAGTCACTAAAATTAAAACTAGAAAGCTAACAAATAATATACGTTGTTTTTTTATAACTTTGGGATGAATCATTGAAATATTTTCCCTCCTTTTCGAACAATCAATAAAAAGAATGGTAGACCCATTATTGCAATGATTGCCGCTACAGGAGTTTCATATGGAATATTAATCGTTCGACCGATAGTGTCAGCTAAAAGCATTAATATAGCTCCTAAAATAGCGGACATAGGGATAATGAAACGATAGTCAGTGCCGACAATGGCCCGAACGATGTGTGGAACCATCAAACCAACAAAAGCCATGTTACCAACTAATGCTACGGATGCGCCGGTTAATAAGATAACTACTAAAAAAAGAATGGTCTTCACTAAAAAGATTCTTTGCCCTAATCCAACTGCTACCTCTTCATTCAAACTTAAAATAGTAAGCTGTCTAGAGAGTAAAAGTGAAACAATAACGCCTGCTATAACAAATGGAGCAATGACCTGTAGCTGACTCCACGATGTACCGATTAAACCACCGGAGGTCCACATAGACACATCCTTTGATATTTTAAAATATATACCGATTCCATCTGCAATGGCATATAAAAAGGCAGAGACGGCAGCTCCTGCAAGAACGATCCGCAAAGGAGAGAATCCGCCTTTTTTAGCAGCACCTATGCTGAAGACTAATATAGCCCCTAACGCAGAACCAACAAAGCAAGCAAAAGTAATACCTAAATAGTTGGTAGCCGGTAAGAAGGCAAGAGTTACTGCTAAGGCTGCATTTGCCCCAGAGGTTAGACCAAGCAGACCAGGATCGGCTAAAGGATTTCTGGTCATTCCTTGCATGATAGCTCCCGATATAGCCAAGGCTGAACCTACTATAATTGCAGCCACCTCACGAGGAAGACGTATTTCTCTAATAATATTTATTGAATCGTTGTTTTGGGATGTGAAAATTGCATTCCACACATCTACAATGCTAGTTTCAGCAGCTCCAAAAATGATAGCAAAGCCAAACATAATGATAAGCAGGAAGCAGCTTATTATAAATTTCATACTAAAATGCAGAGAAGAGTTCATATTTTAGTTCCTTTCTGACATGAAGAAGGAGGAATTCCAATATGAATCCCTCCAGTACACTATTTACTGTTTAAAAAATTTTCCTTAAAGAACGCTAGTTGATAATCTAAAGAAATTGGATCGTTAAAGTAGAATTCCTCTGCAACAGCTTCAAAAACTCGACCTTCTTTTACGGCAGGAATATTTTTGTATACATCCGTTTCTTGGAAGGAGTTATCCTGTGTCCCTGCTTTACTGAAAATAATGTAATCTCCTGCATATTCAGGCAGTACTTCAAGGGATAAAGCATAAAACCCATCTTTTAAAGCCATTTCCTTTACTTTTTCAGGCATTGCTAGCTTCATTTCCTGATAGATAATTTCTGTTCCTCTACCCCAGTTATCACCAAATACATATAATTGCTTGTCAAAATTCTCGATAACAGAGACAGTTGCATCTTCACCTATTTTGGTTTTAATTTCTTCACCTGCTGTTTGTGCACGTTTCTTAAAATCATCTATCCATTCCTGAGCTTCTTTTTCTTTATTTAATAGTTTTCCAATTTCTAAATGTTGAGTAAGGTAATCTACTTTTCCATACGTAAAGGTAACAGTTGGTGCAATTTCTTTTAATTTGTCTAAATTTTTAGCAGTGGAAAGTCCAATGATTAAATCCGGATCTAGCTCAATAATTTTTTCTAGGTTATCCTCTGAAACCTCTTCTACATCTGCGAAATACTTATCAAACTGAGGATTAGATTTCGACCAAGCATCAACCCCAACAAGGTTTACTCCAAGTGCGGCTACATTCCCCGCATAGGTAGATACTACAACTACTCGTTTCGGATCAGCAGGGACCTCAATCGGACCTTCCTCTGAATCATATGTAATAGTAGTAGATTCTTCTACACTATCTTTACCTGTACCATTTGTTTCAGTAGGTTCGTCATTATTACAAGCAGTAATTAATAAGATAAGTAAAAACAATATTGGTATAAGAAGCTTTTTCATTTTTTATATTCTCCCTTTAGTAGGTTATATGTAATGCACATTGGTTTTTCTGTCCTTGGATCCAAGCCTATTTCGGCATCGATTTGAAAAACATCTCTTAAAATTTCTTTTGTGATAACTTCCTTGCAATTACCAGCCTTGATAATATCGCCATCTTTGAGAGCGATAATATAATCTGCAAAGCGTGCAGCTTGGTTTAAATCATGTAAAACCATAACAATTGTTCTTTTTTCTTGAATATTTAATTTCTGTAAAAGCTCAAGTACTTCTAACTGGTGGGCCATATCGAGATAGGTGGTTGGTTCATCTAAAAAGATGATTTCCGTTTCCTGTGCAAGCGCCATAGCAATCCAGACTCTTTGACGCTGTCCTCCTGAAAGGGAATCTACTGGTAGATATTTAAAGCCAAGTGTTCCAGTCACTTCCATTGCCCAATCTATTACCTCATAATCTCTTTTGGTGAGACGTCCAAACCCGCTTTGGTAGGGGAAACGACCATAGGACACGAGTTCACCAACGGAAAGTCCACTTGCACTTTCCGGCGTTTGGGGGAGAATCGCCATCTTCTTAGCAAGCACTTTTGTGTTTTCTCTTGAAACTGTTTTCCCATCTAACAATATAGATCCAGATTGATGGGGAATAATCCTCGTAATTGCTTTTAGAAGGGTGGATTTGCCACAGCCATTAGGACCAATTATTGTTGTAATTTTTTGGTCAGGAATCTGTATAGATAGCTCCTTCACAATAAGTTTTTCTCCATAGCCTATAGACAAATCTTCCGTATAAAGGCGAACCATTTAAAAACCTCCAAACTAACAGTTGATAAAATAAATGAAAACGATTATCATTATCATAAAGAAATCATATGGAATTTTTGGGCAGAAGTCAACAATAAATTTCAAAGGGGATTACAGTATATGCGGGATATATTTGATGTAACGATAATTGGTGGTGGTCCAGCAGGCTTATATTCTGCTTTTTATAGTGGATTACGCGAAATGAATACAAAAATCATTGAATTTCAACCTCAACTAGGTGGTAAAATTCATGTCTATCCCGAAAAAATGATTTGGGATGTGGGGGGGCAGCCTCCAATCTCGGGTGAACGATTAATCCATCAGCTAGTAGAGCAGGGGTTAACATTTAATCCGGAAGTAGTATTAAACGAAAAGGTAGAAGCAATTAGTAAGGATAACAATGTCTTTTGTTTAACTACAGCTTCTGGAGAGATTCATTATTCCAAAACCATCATCCTAGCAATCGGGGGTGGAATCCTAAATCCTCTTAAACTAGATATACGTGGAGCAGATCGCTTTGAAGTTAGTAACCTAAACTATACGATTAAATCTATTCGTCGCTTTAAGGATAAAACCGTAATCATCTCAGGTGGAGGAAACTCTGCAATCGATTGGGCAAACGAACTGGAGCCAATTGCCAAAAAAGTATTTGTAACTTACCGCAAGGATGCGTTAAATGGACATGAAGCTCAAGTAACTCAACTGATGAATAGCTCAGTAACTTGCTTATTCAATACGTCTATCACTAAGCTAATCGCTTCTAATAACCGTGACATTATTGAACAGGTAGCCCTTTCAAACAATGAAACAGGAGAAATTACTTACCTTGAAGTGGATGAAGTTATTATCAATCATGGCTATGAAAGAGATGCAGAGTTGATTGAAAAAAGTACGGTAAATATAGCAGTGAAGGATGAATATTACGTAGCCGGCACCAGTAAAAGTGAGACGTCCGTTCCAGGTATTTACGCAGCTGGAGATATATTAGCTCATCCGGGAAAGCTACACCTAATCGCAGGTACCTTTCAAGATGCTGCAAATGCGGTCAACCAAGCAAAACAATTCATTGAACCAGATGCACATAGCTTTGCGATGGTATCCTCTCACAATGAAATGTTTAAAGAAAAGAACAAACAAATGCAAAAACAGCTTATTTAAGAAAACCCTATGTCTGTACAAGACAAGTGATGGTAGAGAGTGAACCTAAAAAGGTGAGAAATGCATCTAAAGGGGAGCAATTGACACCTAACCGGGGGGAATCGCACCTAAACCTAGAAAAGTGTCACGTAAATGGAATGAAAAGTGCACCTAAAAGGTGAAGAATGCCACCTAAAGAGGAGCAATTGCCACCTAACCAAGTGAATTTGCACCTAAACATAAAAAGTGTCTACCATAATTAGTAGAAGGCACACCATTCCACAAAAAAAGGCTTCCCTAACTGGGTAGCCTTTTTACCATTTAGCCTTGTGCTCTTCAATGCATCCTAACATCTGCTGGATAGTTAGAGTTGTTCCGTCTTCTAAATGAATCTTGCCATTATAATAGCCCATCA
>NZ_JBAEAP010000651.1:0-1852 GCF_056205495.1 Psychrobacillus sp.
ACTCACTTCCAGGAGAGGAAGGGTGAGTTTTAAATGAAAGAAGAGTTAAAACAGCATCTACATGACGGGGCGTTCATTCCGGCGCATCCACTTGCGATCACGCAAGACAAAAAACTCGACGAAGAGGCACAACGCCGTTTAACTCGATATTACTTGGAGGCAGGCGTTGGCGGGGTCGCGGTTGGTGTGCATACCACACAATTTGAGATTCGAGATCCTCAGTTTGATTTGTATGAAACGGTATTAAAGCTTGCGATGGAGGAAATCAACAACGCAAAACTGAATCGTCCATTCCTTAAAATCGCGGGTGCTTGTGGTAAAACAGAGCAGGCGGTAAAAGAGGCAGAAATCGCTAAAAGTTTTGGCTATGATATGGTACTATTAAGTAACGGTGGATTAAATGAATATTCCGAAAAAGAACTAATTGAACGTACGAAAGAGGTCGCTGCTATTATTCCAGTGTTCGGCTTTTATCTTCAGCCAGCTGTAGGTGGACGGGTATTTAGCTATGAATTTTGGGAGCAGTTCGCTGCAATCGACAATGTATTCGGCATTAAAATGGCTCCGTTTGACCGTTATTTAACGTTAGATGTGATTCGCGCAGTGAACGCCTCTCCGAGAAGAGACGATATTGCGCTTTATACCGGCAATGACGACAACATCGTAGTGGATTTGTTCACCAATTATAATGATAAGCAAATCGTTGGCGGCTTGCTAGGGCACTGGTCTGTGTGGACACACAAGGCAGTGGAGCTTTTTGAACAAATAAAAGAAGCGAGGGCACAGGGTCAGATTGATCCAAAGTGGTTCAGCATTGCCCAGCACGTCACGGATGCCAATGCAGCATTCTTTGATTCGAGAAACGACTTTAAGGGAAGTATTGCGGGTATCAATGAAGTGCTCAGAAGACAGGGGCTTATGCAAGGGAACTGGTGCCTAATGGATCACGAGGTATTGAGTGACGGTCAGCTAGAGGAAATCGATCGTGTGTACTACGCGTATCCAGAGCTGAACGACGATGCATTTGTAAAGGCTTTTTTGGAAAAGGAAAGTGTAGTAAACGGTTAAGCAATGGAGGCACATCGATTAGGTGTGTCTTTTCTTCTATTTCAAAGGGGGGAGAGGTATGGAGACAAACATAAAGGTGGGAGTTATAGGGCCGCAATGGATTCGCGAGACGATGGTTAGATGCTTTGGACTTTTTCCGAATATCCAACCGATTTTCCGTTTATCCGATGAAATAAAAGATGCAAGGAAGCTGACAATTGAGCTATTGGACAAGGTGGATTGCTTGTTTTATTCGGGAAGAATCGCTTATTTAGTTGCAAAGGACGAAATACCGATAGAGACACCAGCCTTCTATATTCCGCTGAAAGGAGCAGGACTCTATCAGTCTCTGTACAAGCTAAAGAGCAAGCAAAATTTCATGAACATTAGTCTGGACGGTATACAAGACAACTACATGGAGCTTATTAAAAGCAATTTAGAGGAAACGTTTACGTATCAAAATTTCCAAGAAATCGTCTATATGGAAAACAAAGATAACGTGGTGAATTTTCATCTACGGAATGTAGAAGAGATACCTAATACGGTTGTCATTACTAGTCTCAAGCTAGTTAGTGAGCAGCTATCCGAGATGAATATTATAAACGAATGGCTAAAGCCTACGGACCAGGATATTATTGTGGCAATTGAACGAATGCTACTCGCAACCAATCAACGAAAACAAAAAGAGATGCAAATATTCCTAGGTAGAATCTTCATCGAAAATTCCGGTGACGCCAGTGAATTTATGTCCGAGCAACAGGTACATACCAGAAATCATGCCATTCACCGTATGCTTCTTCGATTT
>NZ_JBAEAP010000652.1:0-2271 GCF_056205495.1 Psychrobacillus sp.
ATAAGCAACCGGCTTTAAATGATCCAGGTTGTCCAAAACGTCTATTAATGCCTGATCCCCTATGGTATGAACTGCAATAGGCATATTAAATTCTCTACAGTTTTTCATCAGCTCTAACAGTTCTTCTTTTTCATACATGGAGCTTCCATAGTTACTCGGACTATCAGCATAAGGTTGGGATAATAGCGCCGTTCTTCCACCCAATGCTCCATCAGCAAAAAACTTTATCGCCCCGATCATTACCTTATCGTTCCCAAATCCTGCAGACATACCGGCATCCTTAAGTTCTTCCAAGTACTTATAATCAATTAAAAGATTACTTCGAGGACCCATGCCCTCTTGATTGATAAGTTCATCAAATAGCTTGTATGTTTGCTTTGCACCATTCAAATATGTAGGATCGTTCGTATGAATGCTTGTCATCCCAACTTTAACCGCTTCCTCTAAACCCAACTTCAAAGCAGATTTGAGCTGTTCATAACTTTTCGTTGGAATGCAATCCGTAATTATCGATGAAGCAGTTTCAAGTAATAATCCATTCGGTTTATTGGTTTGCTCGTTAGTTACCACGGTTCCTCCAAAAGGAATAGACATATCTGGGTGGTACCCACTTTGCTCTAAAGCCTTTGAATTTACTAGAAAGGCATGCCCACAAATTCTTGGTAAAAATAATGGGGAACCGGGTGAGACATAGTCTAATTCTTCAATGGAAGGAATTTGCTTGTCAGGGAAGATGTTTTCATCCCAGCCTCTACCTAAGATCCATTCACCAGGCTGAATAGAGCTGGCCTTGTTACTAATAACATTTAGTAGTTTCTCTTTCGTTTCAATTCCAGTCAGGTCTAATTCCTGTGCGTTTATCCCTACACTCGAAATATGTAAATGACTGTCTATCAAACCTGGAAATACATACTTACCATCCAAATCGATTACGGTCGTATGATCTCTCCCCCATTGAAGGAGCATATCCTCATTCGTGCCTAAATCTATAATTTTTTCATTTTCTATCACAATGGACTGAACAAGCGGCTCTTCCAAATTCATCGTGAAAATATTGCCGTTAGTATACATTATTCGCATCTACATTTTCCTCCCTTTTTCATCAATACTTTATTCTATCAATTTATTTAATATTCAGATATATATTATTGGATTTTTATCGTGATTTTGATGAATAAAAGCATATTAGCACTAGAAAGAAAAACCTTAGATAAATCTAATGTACTACACTTTCCTTGGGAATCGGCTTAGGCATTGTCTTTCTAGCAATGAGACTTGTAGTCATTGCCACTGACAATATAGTCATAATCGAGAGTAAAAAAGAATCCATGGAAAGTAAAAGTCCTCCCACTACCAAAACTAATGAATCGATTACAAAGATATTAATCCCTACATTTACACCTGTTTTGGCACTTATAAACTGTGCGATTAAATCCGTTCCACCTGTACTTGTCCGGTACCTAAGCATGAAACCTATCCCGATGCCTACCATCGAACCACCGACTATAGCACTTGGAACGGAATCGAAAACTACTATTGTACTGAATGGTTTAAGTAAATCAATAAAAAAAGAAGAAATAATCATTCCGTGCAAACTATTATAGAAATACTCACGGTATTTAAACCAAGCGATTACAAATATGGGAATACTAAAAAATATAATAGTAGCACCTGTTTTAAAACCCCATAAATAATTTAAGATTAACCCTATACCTATTACTCCACCGTCTAATATCTCATAGGGTACTAAAAACATATTTATTCCAAGTGCGATAAAAATACTGCCAACGATAATTACTAATCCCTTTTTAAATAAATACATATGAACCTCCATTGTCTGGATATGTATTTAATTTATGTACAGTAGGAGGACAACATGTCTAAATCTTACTTGTTCCATATAAAAAGAAAGGGATGGGAAATAACTTAAAATGTAGTTGTTTATCGTCGTGCACAGCTTCAATCCTTGGTTCATACTTAGGCTTTAAGCTCGCGCTGTTCTCAGCTGGCTTTAAAAGAAATAAAAAAGTGAAATCGGAAATCGATTTCACTTTTTTAAAATATTTTATAGTTTTGACTGTCTTTTATCGATAAAAGATTACATATTAGTACCAGTTTTATATACTTCTGCTATGCTTTTGAAGATACTTTTCTATATCGTTATATAAACCACCTTGATTGGAATATCTAACATAATTCTTGGCTGTTCGTAGCCAATCCAATGTGGATGGCTGCTGATTACTTAGTGCCTCTAGCATATCATCTGTATTT
>NZ_JBAEAP010000653.1:0-6192 GCF_056205495.1 Psychrobacillus sp.
GTTAGTTATTTATGTAATTATTAAACTTTACAATGGAATTATTGCAAGTCTGCCATTTTTATAATCGACAAATATTGCCTAGGAAATATTGATGTATTCATATAGTAATATAATCTTTAAATAGATGTATCGCGAGGGGGCAAGAGTGTGGATACTGTGTTTGATAAGATGAATATGCAAACAAAGAAAAAAATACAACAATCGTTCCTTTCCATATTAAAGGGAAAAGAATTTACAAAGATATCGATAAAAGATATAACAGATAGTGCTTGTATAAACAGAGGAACTTTTTATTTGCATTATCTTGATAAATACGACTTGCTCGAAAGAGTAGAAGAAGAGCTTTTGGAAGGGCTCCGATTACATATTGCATCTATAGATTCCGAGTATAAAATGGAAATGATGAAACAATTACAAGCTGCAGGCTTTTCCATGGAAGTATTCCGATATATCGAAATGCATGTTGACCAATTTATCGTTTTACTGTCCAAAAACAATACTTCTGGCTTTCATTTAAGGCTAAAAAAATTCTTTGTAGAGCAATTCGAAGAAAATTATCAAGCAACGGAAATGTCATCTATTGATCCAACGATTCCCACAGATTATTTGTCTGCATTTGCAGCTTCAGCCATATTAGGTCTTATAGAGCAATGGCTTTCACATACACATCGAGAAACGCCAGAAGAGGTAGCTGTTTTATACTTGAAAATATTGAATTTCATAAAAAGTGTATAAAAAAGAGAAGCTCAACAATGGCTTCTCAATTTTTTTTATCCATAATTCGATTAAAAATTCGGTGGTGGATTTTATTGGACTCTATGCCTTTCATATTTTTAGGTAAATCATAACCAATCCATACTGCTGAAGTATAAGTATCGGTTAGGCCAGCTAGCCAGTAATCATAATACTCATTTGTGGTTCCTGTTTTAGCACCGACGTAAGAGGAGTTGACCGAAATACCTTTTCCGGTTCCGTTTGTTACTACCTGTTCAAGCAAGCCCCTCATTGTTTGGGCTGTTTTATAAGACCATACTTCTTGGAAATCATCCTCCCAAGCATATAAAACATTTCCTTCTTTATCTACGACCTTCTGAATGGCATGTGCAGGCTTATAAGTCCCATTGATAAAGCTAGTATAGGCATCTGCCATTTCTAACACGGTGACCCCTTTTGTTAATCCACCTAGCGCAGCAGAATACGTATGATCTTTTTCCTCTATACTTTCAAACTGAAAAGGAGAGAGTCTCGCAAAAGCACTTTCAATGCCGACTGTATCTAATAATCTAACAGCTGGTGTATTGTGGCTTAAACGAAATGCCTCTTGAATGGTTACATAACCATACACTGCACCACCATAATTTTGCGGGCAATATGAGCCTATGCATAGCTTCCCGGCATTTATAGAGTTATTGGGAGTATACGTAGTTGTTTCAAACAGTGGTGCGTATACTAGTAGCGGCTTAAAGGCAGAGCCGGGCTGACGAATTGCCTGATAGGCTCTATGGAAGTCTAGTTTCTTGTAATCCTTCCCACCATAAATACTTACAATCTCCCTCGTTTCATTGTTAATAACTACAGAAGCAGCTTGTAGATTCGACTTTTTACTTAATAGACTATTAATATACCGCTCATCTTCTTCTTGCTTCAGAGGATCTAGTGCAGTATACACGGTTACTCCTTTAGAAATAATTTCATCAACACGAGTCTTTAGCTCATTTTCAATAAATTGCCTTTGCTGTTCATTTTGAGCATTT
Source organism: Psychrobacillus sp. (assembly GCF_056205495.1). Taxonomy (NCBI): domain Bacteria; kingdom Bacillati; phylum Bacillota; class Bacilli; order Caryophanales; family Bacillaceae; genus Psychrobacillus; species Psychrobacillus sp. The sequence continues at coordinate 1,755 of NZ_JBAEAP010000653.1, forward strand.
GCTATTTTGTCCTTAAAGCCTTCTTTATGAGCAATAAGGCTTTCTAATTCATGTAACACAAACGTGCTATAGGCAGGATATAATTGCTTTTTAGATTTCGTCACTAATTTAATTGGTGCTTGTTTTATTTCATTTGCCCGTTCGACAGTAAGTCTACCGTTTTTAACGAGGACATCAATTAGAAGCTCCTGGCGTTTTTTTGTTGCATCAAAATTGGTGAGTGGATTATAAATGGTTGGATTATTTGGTATTGCACTTATAAAAGCTAGTTCTGCCTCACTCAATTGATCGATTGAGCGCCCAAAATAGAATGTGGAGGCTGCTCCTATTCCATATACTTGATTGCTGAAATAAATTTCGTTTAAATAATTCGTGAAAATATCCTCTTTGCTCGTTTGTTTTTCCATTTCATGCGCATATAGTAACTCCGTTAGCTTTCTTTCATACGTTTTCTCAGTAGACAAATAGCGGAGGCGGACAAGCTGTTGAGTAATAGTACTTCCTCCTTGTTCCATTTGCTGAGCAGATGCATTTGCAAAGACAGCCCTAAAAATAGCAGTAAAATTGAAGCCAATATGCTGATAAAATTCTTCATCTTCACTTTGAAGAAAGAGTTCCTGAGCAAATAAGGGGATCTCTTCTAAAGAAAGAGGCTCTCTCCATTCGATATAATCCTCTGAGAATAGTTTTCCTTTGTTATCTAAGAGCACTACAGGGGAGGTTATGGTAGGATTTGATAATTGAATGGAACGTTCTAAATCGGAATTAAAGGAGGCTGCAGATAGCACCTCTGTATGGATAAAGGAATATAAAATCCACAGTACGGGAAAACATAACAAGATGACTAAAAATCCTATACCTTGTCGCATCATTTTACACTCCCGTTCTTGTAATCTATTTAAAGAATAGCATATTCCATGCTTATTCTATCGACCAAATAATATGAGGTGTGAAGTAAAAATGGAGGCTATTTAAAAGAAAAGGTTAATTGACCGTAAACTGTGTAATCCATCTTACATATGAAAATTGACTTCTTTCTGAAATGGATATTTATGTTAAAATTTATGAGGAAGAATCGTAAAAATTTTAAAAGGTACAGCTAGAGGAGCCAGTAAAATATGAAACCATTACAAGGGAAAATTGCTGTTGTTACAGGAGCATCCCGTGGTGCGGGTCGGGGAATTGCTTATCAACTAGGCAGTGCAGGTGCAACAGTCTACGTGACAGGACGTAGTGTAAAGGGGAGTACAACCGATAACCGTCCAGAAACCATTGAGGAAACTGCCGATGGTGTTACTTTAAGAGGGGGTATAGGTATCGCGATACAATGTGACCATACACGTAATAGTGATGTAAGAAAGCTATTTGAGAGAATTGAAAGGGAACAGGGTCGGATTGATATTTTAGTGAATAGTGTATTTGGCGGGTCTGAAAGCTCACTACCATCAGGAGATGGACCGCATTTTTGGGAACGCCCATTGGAACACTGGGATGCTATGATGGTTGCTGGGCCACAAGCCTATTTACTAACTACTCGATACGCTGTGCCTTTAATGGCAAAGCACCAAAAAGGATTAATTGTAAATCTCACATTTTTTATAAAAGAAAAAATCTCTAGTAATTTATATTACGACTTAGCTATGAATGCTATTAATCGAATGACACGAGGAATGGCAAAGGAATTAGAAGAATTCAATATTTCAGCCGTTGCTGTCTGCCCAGGATGGATGAGGACGGAAAGAGTTTTAGATTCAGGTTTTGGACCCAAGGATGGAGCTACAGAAACAACAGCGTATGTAGGTCGTGCTGTTTTGGCTTTAGCAACAGACACCACAGTATCTAAGCTTTCTGGAGAAACACTAATGGTGGCGGAGCTAGCAAAAAAATATGGATTTACTGATGTCGATGGAACTCAACCTTTGCCGTTTGAAGGATAATAGGGATCACTATATAATAACAAAAAGGCTTTCGACCATTTAGCGTCGAAAGCCTTACATTTATTGTGTATTAGCGTGTAACTCTTCCTCATGGAGCACTTCTTCAAAGTCTTGTACAGGCTTCTTGCCTGCGAAATAGAGTATGAAGAAAGCTATCAGGAAAAGCGCGCCTGTAACGAAGAAAACAGATGATATACCGATAAACCCACTGATAAATCCACCAAACATCGGACCTATAATATTACCTAAGAAGCGGAAGCTTGTGTTGTAGCCCATAAGCTCTCCTTGAACTTCGATCGGTGCTTCTCGTCGAATTAAGGCAGTGGTAACTGGTATTAGACCACCAGAAGCAATCCCAAATAAGAAGCGTAAAGCCATCAGTTGCCACAGTTCGGTAACAAAGGCCTGTGGAACGATGAATACAAATGCAATGAGTAGCAGCATGGATAGAACTTTCTCATAGCCGATGGAGTCCCCAAGCTTCCCCCAAGTTCTCGCGAAAAGAAGACTACCTACACCTGTAGCACTAAAGGTTATGCCTGCTAAAAGAGCGACCTCATTGGAGTCTGTTAGGTGGGATACATATAGGGAAAGAAGAGGTTGAATACTAAAAAGTCCAATTTGTATTAAAGACGTAATCATTAGGACATTAAGTATTAGACGATGATGAAAAATACCAGAAACAACCGTCTTTCTAGAATATTCGTGCTCATCCTTCGCTTTCACACGACGTTGTTCTCTAATCCCTATAATAACTAGGAGTGCAGCTATAGATACTGCTGTAGCTGTAATAATAAATGTGTATTGAAAACCAAACGTATCTGCCATAAATCCGCCTATTACAGGGCCAAATAATGTACCAGATACACTTCCCATTTGTAAGGTGCCCATGGTCTTGCCTGCCACATCTTTTGCTGTCTGAGAGCTGATAAATGCTAGTGAGGTTGGGATAAATCCTGTTACAACACCCATAAACAATCGAAGAACAAAGAATGCTTCTACCGAATTTATGAATCCCATTAAAAGTACACTGAGTGCAATTCCGAATCCATTGATGATTAAAATTGGCTTATAACCATATTTATCAGCTATTCTCCCCCATATAGGAGACATAATAAGTGCAGAAACAAAGGTAGCTCCAAATACTAGACCAGACCATTTTTGCACGTAGGCATCTGTAAAATCACCCATCGTATTAATATATAGGGAAAGGAAAGGCATGATCATCGTCATGGTGCTAGATACTAAGAAAATGGAGAACCACATAATAATAAAGTTACGTTTTTGTACGCTCATTGAAAATCCCTTCTTTCTTTTGACACGTACTCTTATTTAGATTATAAAACATTTCGAGTGACTAAGGAAGTTGAATGTTAAAAGTTTGTCACTGAAAAGTGTGTTTAATTATGATAAACTGTTTTGGGGTGATTATGTTGAAAAAATTAATTATTTTATGTTTATTTACTATGCTCTTCGTTTCAGCTTGTGGAAGTGATTCAGCTGAGACTGAAAAAGACAATAAAAAAGAAACAACAAAAGAAGAATCTGCTGTTACTACTGATACCCAACAAGAGGACGAATTAATCACATATCCGCAACTTTCAACAGAAGTTGCTGAAAATGAAGCTTTAGTCCAAATGAACACTTCTTTAGGAGCAATTAAAATTAAATTGTTTCCAGAAGAAGCACCGAAAACAGTGGAAAACTTTATAACTAAAGCAGAAGAAGGCTACTATGAGGGTGTTATCTTTCATCGGGTCATTGAAGACTTTATGATTCAAGGAGGAGATCCTACTGGAACTGGAGCAGGTGGAGAAAGCATTTATGGTGAGTCATTTGAGGATGAATTCACGATGAACCTATTCAACTTTAATGGTGCACTTTCTATGGCTAATGCGGGACCAAATACAAACGGCAGCCAATTTTTTATCGTACAAGCTTCACCACAAGCAGGTATGGCTGAACAGCTTATTAAAGGTGGGTGGCCTGAGGAAGTAGCGAAGGCTTATGAAGAAAAAGGTGGAACACCAAATTTAGATCAAAAGCATACAGTCTTCGGGCAAGTTATTGAGGGCATGGATGTAGTAAATGAAATAGCTAAAGTGGAAACTGGTGAAAATGATAAGCCGGTAGAGGATATCCTTATACAGTCCATAGAGGTTATTCAAAAATAAAGTAGGGAAGTGTTTGCTTTGTTAAACTTTCTTTCATTAGGCTTTTTATATTTATATTTTCCAGAAGATAAAACAGAGTATATACCAGTAGTTTTAGAGTTTATCATGGTATTTATTCTTTGTGTGTTATTATTCCGATGGTTTAAAAAGAAATCTGCTAAAGACGCAGCAAAAGCGAAGGAAATAGAAGATCGTGTATTACAGGCAAGAAAAGAAGAAGCGGAGAAAAACGTACCTTCTGAGTAACGTCTTAAATTAGCGGGTAAGTGGACGGGTAATCGTTTGCTTACTCGCTATTTTCAATTTTATACAAGAACAAACATTCCA